>DASSGT010000613.1:0-5081 GCA_035693345.1 Puia sp.
AGCAATTATACCTGGATACGTTTGGTATCGAAGTAGCGGGAGGAAAAATTGCTGCCAGGGCTCATTTCAACGGATCAGATCCAAATAAGATTTATCTGAAAAGCAGGATCCGTGTAAATGACGTGAACCTGGAAAAACTGATGCTGAAGCTGGATTATCTGGGACAGGACTATGTGATCAATAAAAACATCAAAGGACGTCTCAGCGGCCAGGTGAAATGTTATGTGCAGATACACCCTGACCTGACTCCGATCATGGACCAATCGGAGGCACAGATGGACGTAAATATTTATGATGGTGAGCTGGATAATTTTACACCCATCCAGGCCATGTCATCTTATTTCAGTGATAAAAATCTGAATATGGTGCGGTTTGATACACTGCGAAACAAATTATCATTTAAGAACAATACCCTTTCCATTCCTTCGATGAATATCAATTCCTCTCTCGGTTTTCTGGAAATCTCCGGCAACCAGGGAATGGACAAGCATATGGAATACTATCTCCGCATCCCGCTGAAAATGGTGACACAGGTGGCTTTCAAAAAACTATTTGGCAAGAAACAGGAGGAAGTAGATCCCGATCAGGTGGATGCGATCCAGTATCGCGATAAGGATAAGAAAATTCATTTTATCAACCTGAAAATCACGGGAACGCCTGACGATTATAAAATGGGATTGGGAAAAGCAAAATAAATTATTTCAGATAAACGGAACCGGGTGGTAGTTCATCCGCGTGTGAAAAAGAGATGAGATATTTTTTCTGATATCCGTCTATTCCGTCATTTTTATTTTGCGCTTTTAGGCTTTGACATAATCCTAATAAGGACCATCCGTCACCGGGATGCCAGACAAGATCTTCGCGATAGGTTTTTTCCGCTGAAACGGCGTCACCTATTTTCAAATAATAAAATCCGAGATATTGGCGCGCGGGAATCATCCATTCTTTGGGTTCGCTATAAAACATTCCGTCCTCCTCCTGAATGGCCAGCAGGATATGTGCAATGGCAGAGTCGTATTTTTTTTCAGAATAATAAATTACGGAGTTTAGTATTTCCTCTGCAATGATGGCTCCCTGAATGGCTTTGTTGTTTAGGGTATCTGCTATCGTCAGAATGGTGTCTTTTGATTTTTTCCGCAGCATCAAAAGCCGTCTTTTTGCTGAATCCGGCTGACCGGTATTGGCAAATGCCATCCCCATGGCGAAATCATGAATGATCCCGGCATAAGTCCAGCTGGTGTCCGGTTCTGCTTCGTTTTTTAAAATTTCATTCCATTTACCCATCCGGATATTTGTAAATGCCGGC
The DNA here is from genome assembly GCA_035693345.1 of Puia sp. Lineage (GTDB taxonomy): Bacteria > Bacteroidota > Bacteroidia > Chitinophagales > Chitinophagaceae > Puia. The sequence goes on from DASSGT010000613.1 coordinate 1,307, forward strand.
ATCATATATGCGTACTGCGAATACGTATCGTCATGCGATGGCCCTGCCGTTTTGCTACAGCGAATAGCGTCGTACAATCCTTTGGTATACATGGCGCCACTCAGTCCGCAATAAGCCTGGACCGCGAAATAATGTAAAATATGTTTTCTTAGATGAAGACTTGTCGCCATCGATTCATAGAGCATCACGTCATCATCTGCCCGGTCGTTTACTTCAACACCCAATGCATAGGATCCGTTTCGTTCATATTCATGGCTCGACATATGCACCATGTGCGCCACACCGGGCATCAGTTGTTTTAAAGTATCCGCACTGGCCAAAGCCATTTCCGGATGCCGTGAAGCCTCCGTGAGATGAATATAATAATGCAGGGCTGCCGGATGATGCGGGTTTTCCTTTAATACACTTTCACAAAGCCGGATCATTTCCGGAGTCCATGGTTTGGGCGTGCCATCGTTATTCCATATATCCCATGCATGAATCAGCATCATGGCATCAACATACAAAATTCTGATATCGGGATCGTCAGGATATAAAAAAGTGAGTTCATGCATTCCCAGGGCATAGGCAAGGTTCAGGGCAGGTCTTTGTACATCCATCGTGTCGGAAGAATACCGACGGTTCATTACTTCGATCAGTTTTTTTTCTTTGGAAGAAGCCAGACCGGCATGTTGATTCATCAACAGCAGAACAGCCGGTATCTCCTTTCTCATCTTGTAATGAAGCGAAAAATTATATCCGGGCCCCAGCGCCAGTGCTTCACCCCAATATGCCATCGCTGATCCGGGATCAAATCTGGCGGCCTCCTTAAAGGAAGCATTGGCTTCCTGCCAGTGATAACTGTAATACATATTTAATCCCTGGTTAAAATAGAATTGGGCGCTGTCATTCTTTGTCGAAATGGAATAACCGTAATGCCCCCAGCCGGGCAGAACCGTTATAAATTTTCCGTCCTCTCCCACCTGCGAATTTCCACTGTAGGCGGGACTGCAACCCGGAGAAAGAGCCTTTCTGATTTCTATATCATCTAAATCCCTGCGGATATTCAGATGGGATTTTATGAATCCAAATAAAAAGACTGACAGCAGGAAAAGGAAAATAATTTTTTTCATCATTGAGGAGCCATGTCCTTCTAAAATTACGAATAATAAATAGTCTGACACTTCTGACCTGTTTATCCTTTTGCAGAGGAGAACCTGCCGGATTTTTTTTGTTTTACTTATCTTGCGCACTCTAATTTTGAACTATGAAGACGTGTTTATTTCTTTTTATTTTTCTTACAGGCTCCGCAGGCTTTCTATATGCCCAACGTGAAATGGTGGATACGGCCGTTTTCCAAAGGATCCGGACCGCTGAACTGAACAGTTCCCAGATTCCTGTGATTGCGCATTATCTGACGGATGTTGCCGGATCGAGGCTTACCAATTCCCCGGGTTTTAAGAGGGCGGGAACCTGGGCCATTGAATCGATGAAAAAATGGGGTCTTCAGAATACTGCGTTTGAACCCTGGGGTGAATATGGCCGTGGCTGGGATGTGGAAGAATTTGGCATTTCTCTGCGTGCACCCTATACCGGATATATCATCGGTTATCCCCTTCCCTGGAGTGCAAACACCAATGGTGAAATTCGTGCACCCTTATTTGAAATATCAGACAGTCAGCTCCTGGATTCGGCCTGGTTGGAAAAGCACCGCACAGACATGCGCGGTAAAATCATTTTTCTGAGTCCGCCCGGTACACAACACCAGGAAGATTTCAAACCGTTTTCAAGAAGGTTTACCGACAGTGAATTAGTGCGGATTCCAAACACATATGTTTACAATCATCAGCAGATCGCTTTTATTATACCGTTTAGAAAACGCGCCATCGACGCAAAAATAAAACTGAAGGAATTCGGAGCACTGGCCGTTATAGGTTCCAGAGGTACTTATAGTGGAGGGACCGTCTTTGTACAGAACTCTTCCGGTTTCAGGGCCAGCGATCCGGTTCTGTTACCGGAAGCGACGATCTCAACGGAAGATTGTTTAAGAATCAAACGCCTGCTGGCATCCGGCCAGCATGTGGAAATTGCACTCAATATTAAGGGGAAGTTTTATAACGATGATACGAAAGCATACAACGTAATTGGCGAAATACCCGGAACAGATCCGGTATTAAAGGATCAGATTGTGATGCTCGGCGGACACCTGGATTCCTGGAATGCAGCGACGGGTGCTTCAGACAATGCCGCCGGATCAGCCGTTATGCTCGAAGTGGTACGTTTACTGGACTCTTTACATCTAAAACCAAAACGTACAATTCGAATAGCCTTATGGAGCGGCGAGGAACAGGGCGTTTACGGATCGTACAATTATGTAAAGAACCATTTCGGAAACGGAGAAACCGGTGTTTTAAAACCCGAGCAGGCCAAAGTATCCGTCTATTTTAATCTGGATGATGGCAGCGGCAAGATCAGGGGAATTTTTTGCGACGGAGATACGGTTATCAAACCCATCTTTGAACAATGGCTTACACCATTTCATGATCTCGGTGCACAGACTGCCACTTTAAACAGCTCCGGTTCCACGGACCATGTTTCATTTGAATGGGCCGGTATTCCCGGTTTTCAATTTATACAGGATCCGCTGGATTATGAATCTAAGACGCATCATACGAATATGGATACCTATGACTACCTGCAGCTGGATGATATGAAACAGGCCGCTATTATTGTCGCATCATTTGTATACCAGGCAAGTATCAGACCGGATCTTTTGCCAAGAAAGAAAATGGTAACTACCGTGTTTCCTTTTGAAGGACTTTAAGGCAAGTCTGAAAGACTGAAAGACTGAAAGACTGGAAGTCTGGAAGACTAGATAACTAATACACTTTACTTTCAGTCTTCCAGTCTTTCAGTCTTTCAGACTTGCCTCAGAAGATTTTACGATATACGACAAAGCCGGAGTTGTCGGCTACTTTATCATAGAGCTTCATAGCCGTTGAGTTCGTGTTATGAGTGAGCCAATATACGCGGCTGGAGCCTGCCAGTTGTGCGCGTTCATAAACTCCGTTGATCAGTGCCCTGCCGATTCCCTTTCCACGGACTGCGCCGTCGGTGAACAGGTCCTGCAAGTAACAAACCGGTTTGATCTGCGTAGTGCTTCTGTGGAACAGATAATGTGTTAACCCCACAAGTCTGCCATCCATTTCAGCGACGAGTGCAAATACCGGTTCTGATTCATCAAAAAAACGATTCCATGTCGTGCTTGTAATTTCCTTCGGAAGTGCAGTAGGTCCCGATCTCTCATAAAAAGTATTATAACCATCCCACAAGGGTAACCATTGATCATAGTCAGAGCGTTCAACCGGCCGGATAATCAGATTCATCAGCATTATCTTGATTTCGTTTATTAATTTTATTCTCCACCGAAAATAAAGAAAAAGGTAATGATGGAAATAAACTCCCAATATGCAATCAGGAAAGTTATGTAACCAACCTCCTAAGCGTCCAGACATTTATGAAAATAAAATCCCTTATGCGATCAAGACAGTTCTGAAATTCAACCTCTCAATGCAATGAAGACAATTATGAAAATAAACTTCCTTATTCATTTCCGCGCTCTGTTATTATCAATTGTTTTCATTTTCGGTTTGTCAACCGGATTGAGAAGCCAGGGATTTCTAAAGGCAGATGGAGAAAGAATCATAAATGGGAACGGAGAAAATGTACTTCTTCGGGGAATCGGTCTCGGCGGATGGATGTTGCAGGAAGGTTATATGCTTCATCTGAACAAAGA
>DASSGT010000614.1:0-3959 GCA_035693345.1 Puia sp.
TCCTTCCCCGGGTTTTATGCCAACAACAGCAGGAGAATCTTTTTTTGCTGCCAGCGGATCTAACATTCAGCATCTCGCCGACGGATCCTGGATATTGGTATCGGGAGGCAAAAAATCCTGTATATATTTTAGCAATTCCCGGATACCTCTTTTGATGACACAGGGAAGAGAAACAACAGGAGCCAATTCCATCGCAATAAATCCTTCTGACAGCCATCAGGCATTCATTGTTGGAGGTGATTTTAAACATGATACGGTTCAGGCCGGGAACAGTCTGCTTATTCAAATGAATCCATTTAGTCAGAAATCACCGATTACCCCACCTCATGGTTATCGCAGTTGCGTTGAATATATAAATGATCATCAACTGATATGCTGCGGAACCTCCGGCGTAGATATCTCAAACGATGGAGGATTACATTGGACGCTGATTTCAGACAAAAGCTTTCATGTTTGTCGTAAGTCCAAAACCGGAAATACTGTTTTTCTGGCGGGTAGTCACGGAGCCATTGCACAATGGCGACCAGCACTTTAAGCTTTGGACTATAAGCTTTTGTATTGAAATTGAATTACATTTACAAGAACCTTTAACGTCCCGAACATATGAGATTTGAAGAAGCGCGCGTTTTTTTGCTTAACAAACTCGAAAATGAATTGCCGTCAGATCTCTACTACCACAATATTCACCACACCCGGGAAGTCCTGGCTGCATCTGAAGAACTGGCAGCCGCGGAAAAGATATCCGGCGACGAGCTCCTGCGTCTTAAAACGGCAGCCTTGTTCCATGACAGCGGCTATCTGACTGTTTATGAAGGACATGAAATCGCTTCCTGCGAACTGGCAACTTCCTTTTTACCTGATTTCGATTATGATGCCGAAAACATCAGGGATATATGCCAGCTGATCAAGGCGACCCAAATGCCCCAGACACCATTGAATAAGACAGCGCAAATCTTATGCGATGCCGATCTTTTCTATCTGGGTACAAACGACTATAGTGAAAATGCAGAGAACCTGTTTCTGGAGATGCAAAAAATGGGTATCATCAAGCATCGTTCGGATTGGATGGATAAGCAGATTAAATTTCTGGAAGATCACCGGTACTTTACTGATTCGGCAATCGAAAAACTTTCGGGTGGTCAGCACCTGAATCTGATATCACTGAAAAATCAGATGCAATCGGCCCATTCCGTCACAGGGCACAAAAAATTTAACCTTTCAGATCTCTTTCTGATCATCGTTGGTGTTATCACCGCTGCGTTTTCACTAAAAGCCTTCCTGGTTCCAAATAATTTTTTTGATGGTGGAATAACCGGCATCTCACTTCTTATACATGAGATCTATCATTTCAACCTGGGTTACGTGATTGTTATAGCCAATCTTCCCTTCGTATTTATGGGCTTTTTTACCATCAACAGCCATTTCGCCTGGAAAACTCTGTTGTGTATCATTCTATTGGGACTTTGCCTGATATATGTGCCGTATCCTGTTATTACAAACGATAAATTGCTGGTTTCCATTTTTGGAGGATTTTTTCTGGGCATCGGCATCGGTCTGACAATGCGTGCAGGATGTGCTGTTGATGGAATTGAAGTACTGGCATTATATACATGGAGGAGAACCAGCTTTACGATCAGCGAGATCATTCTCGCCTTAAACGTGCTCATATTCAGCATCGCGGCTTCCCGTTTTGGTATTCCGGTGGCCCTTTATTCTATGCTCACTTATTTTACAGCTACCAAAACCATTGACTACGTGGTGGAGGGTATAGAAGCTTATACTGGAGTAACCATCATTTCCGGTAAAAGCGAATTGGTCAAACAGCGACTGGTTAACGAATTGGGCCGTGGAATTACGATTTATAAGGGGGAAAGAGGTTTCCTCCCCGGTAAATTCCATGTACATGCCGACGTGGATATTATTTTCACGGTAATCACCAGACTGGAACTCCGTAAATTAAAGAACCTGGTAACGGAAATCGATCCACAGGCATTTGTATTTGCCCATACCATCAAGGAGGCTTCGGGAGGTATCATGAAAAGGCGGCACATTCACTGATCGCACCTAAAACCAAATCTTATTTTCATTATATTTATTCATGCCAAAGGAATGTCATGACCCTGAAACGCCTGCCTGTTTTTCTGTTCTGTTTCATGTTTTCGGGATGTTGGTTTTCCAGCCATCCGGTTCCAATGCCACTCAATGAAACCCGGTTTTCAAAACCAGTTCAAAAGCCGGTTAAGTTTTCTACGTCCACGGGAATTAAATGGAACGTCGTTCCGGCAGATAGTATACATCCGGGAAATGTAATGCCTTTTGATATCAGTAAATTTCCTTCACGCCCATTTAATCCAACGGGGATGGCTCCTTTGCCAAATCCCGCCATTCAGGAATCTTTTCAATACGACAAATTACCCGATACCATTTTAAACCTGGATGTGATTCCCTCTGAACCTGTTATTTATAAAACTTCTCTGCTGGGCATTGCAAAAAAAACGGCACTCGGTCAACCCAGATTAAGGACAGACTCCTATTATACTTCTTTTGAATATAGCGATGACCAGGGTCTTCCGGCTCAGTCCGTAGAAAACATCCTGCATACAAGAGATGGCCTTTGTTGGATATTAACCAGTCGTGGTCTCTCTATTTCAAACGGTGAATCGCTGGAGACTTACCCAACCAATTATGGGGACTGTTTTTATATGGCAGAAGATTCGCTCGGTCAGGTCTGGTTGAGAACAATCAGAAATGGTGTTTTTGTGATTAACCGTAAAGCAGGCATACAGAAACAAATAATGAATTTCCAATCCGGTGTGCACGTACGGGTTGATAAGAAAGGATTTGTCTGGGTGGGTTCGTTAACCGATGGTCTTTACCTGATTAGTCCGGATCAAAAAACCTTTAAACATATTACAAAAAGAAATGGCCTGGTTAATAATGAAACGGTCATAACCTATGAGGATAAGAAAGGAAGAATATGGGTCGCCAATCAAAAAGAAGGAATGGATATTCTCGACCCGGCATCAGGGAAAATCAAAAGGCTGGGAGCCGCCCAGGGCCTTCGGAATAACCTCGTTTATAATATGAGCGAAAACAGAAATGGCGACCTTTTTATCGGCGGCGTAAATCAGGGAGTTGAAGTTATTAATATAGGGAACGGAACGTATAAACGGATCGATAGTGCCCAGGGTTTTAAAAAATCGTCTATATACAATTTTCTGGAGGATCCGGAAGGACGTATGTGGGTCTCATCAGACAGCGCAGGAATTTACATATTGTCAAGTCACGCTGATTCGATAGCAAATATTAGTAATCGCGAAGCATTCGGTGACGGTCTTGTGCAATGTATGGATATGGATAAGCAAGGCAGGATCTATATAGGCTCACTGACTGGCGGAATGAATGTTTTTCCGCCCGCTGACCAGATCGTACATCATCTATCTGTAAAACAGGGAATCATCGATGATAATGTTTGGGCTCTCTTTAAGGATAGTAAACAGCGTCTCTGGGTCGGCACGTATGGAGGGTTAAATATTATTACGCCGGACAAAAAAATAATTGAGGTACGGATAAACCCTCCGCTGAATCAGAACAACCGCACAGAAGACGTATTGCAAATCGGTCCTGATCAGTTCCTGATTTGTGGACCAAACCTCGGATTATGTCTCATAGACGAGGTGAAACATACTTTAGAAAAAATTGGTGTAAAAGAGGGAATGCCCACAAATAATTTACGATATCTGATGCAGGATAGTCAGGGTCAGATTTGGATTACCAGTAATCGTTCGGGAATCATCAGGTTCGATTTGAAGACAAGAACTATCCGTTACCTGAACCAGGCATCCGGTTTAAGTTCTGCAGTGATCTCCGGTGTACAGGAAGTTGAACCCGGGAGGTTCTGGATCTCTACTTATTCCGGAGGAATCGATAATCTGGACCTGGCGCAAAATACAGTATCC
>DASSGT010000615.1:0-4319 GCA_035693345.1 Puia sp.
CGGACTTCTGACAGATTTTGAAGCAACATAATTCGTGGTGTCGCCGGGAGCATCCATTGGAACATCAAATGGAAAAATCGCACCACGTTTTAATGTACCAGCTACCGGAATATTACTATAATGTATGCCCTTCTTTAATAAAGCTTCTCTTTGTTCAGGTGTAACTGCATAAGTTTCATAAGCCCGGCTATAGGCCATATCCGGCATATATATTCTTCCCGTATCACGCCTGGGTTCATCACTGCAGGACGCCAGCAGCGCGATGGAAAAACAAAAAGGAATTATTTTTTTAAAAATCTGCATTGCAACATTCATTTCGTTATACCAGAATAGTTTTTGGGTTGTCGACCGACGGAATATTCTTACTATATGTCCCAAGCCACCAGCCGGTTTCCGCATCCTGTACGTGTACATCAAATGCACCCGTCGATTTCAGAAATTCCTGCAAACCTTCCACATTGGTTTTATCCGTACATTCAATGACCATGGTAAACTGATCATCCGTTGAGCGCAGGTTAAAATGATGTTTTCTCACAAACGGCGCCATCTGGCATAAATAACAAAAAGTGAGTACCATGCCCACGGCAGAGAACAGAACGGTCAGTTCGAAAATAATCGGTATCCATGCCGGCAATGCAAAATGTGGTTTACCGCCAAAATTCAGGGGCCAGTCATAAACCAGCGCGTAGCCAATACCACTCAGGGCTGTGGCGGTTCCCGTAATTCCATAAATAAAACCGGCAGTATGCAGACTGGTATCCCGCAATCCCATCGCCACATCCAGACCATGTATCGGCATGGGTGTATATACATCATGCATTTTATACCCGGCCATACGTACTTTCTTCACAGCCGGAAAAAGCACTGCCTCATCATCATAATTACCAACAACAAATCTTTTAATAGCCATATAATCGCTTTAGAAGATATTTAATGGGCATGTTCAAATTCATGTGCAAATGCCTCTACTGATTCTTTTTCTTCCGGTCCCATCTTCGCCTTATAGTTATCTCCGGATCTCTTTAGTATATGTTTGATTTCCGCTACCGCAATAACCGGGAAGAATTTGGAGAACAGGAAATAACAGGTGAAGAATAAACCGAAAGTCCCCAAATAGAATCCCACTTCCCAGATGGTAGGTGAATAATAAGTGCTCCAGCCACTGGGAAGATATTCCCGATAGATGGATGTAACAATGATCACAAACCGCTCAAACCACATTCCGATATTGATGATCACCGACATAAAGAAAGTAAGTGCCAGGTTCCTTCTGAATTTGCGGAACCAGAATATCTGGGGGGAAAGAACATTACATCCCATCATAATATAATAGGACCAGCCTAAGGGTGACAATATGTTCGCACGGTTCTGGAAGAAAGCGAAATATTCATATGGATTCTGTCCATACCAGGCGATAAATAATTCCGTCAGATAAGCGACCCCTACGATGGAGCCCGTGAGCAGGATGATTTTATTCATCACATCAATATGCTCCATGGTAATATATTCTTCCAGCCCCAGTACTTTACGCGATATAATTAATAATGACTGCACCATGGCAAAGCCTGAGAATACTGCACCCGCAACGAAATAGGGAGGAAAGATGGTCGTGTGCCATCCCGGAACAACAGAGGTGGCAAAGTCAAAGGATACTATGGTATGAACGGAGAGTACAAGCGGTGTTGCCAGACCGGCCAGTACCAGGGACAATGCTTCATGACGTTGCCAGTGTTTGGTTGAACCGCTCCATCCAAAAGAAGCCATACCATAAAAAAACTTTCTCCATTTCAGTTTTGCCCTGTCACGTACGGTAGCCAGATCGGGTAACAACCCGCAATACCAGAATAATAAAGAAACGGTGAAATAAGTTGATATCGCAAATACATCCCAGAGTAGTGGTGAATTGAAATTCGGCCATACGGGGCCGCGCGTGTTGGGATAAGGCAGAATAAAAAAGAACATCCAAACCCTTCCCATATGCCAGATTGGAAATTGCCCGGCACACATCACCGCGAAAATGGTCATCGCTTCTGCTGCACTGTTTACACCTGTTCTCCAACCCTGACGGAATAATAATAAGATGGCAGAAATCAGTGTTCCTGCATGCCCGATCCCTACCCACCAAACGAAATTGGTGATATCCCAACCCCAGCCAACCGTTTTATTCAGATTCCACTGGCCCGTTCCATAAATTACTTCACGGGTTACAGAGAAGATCCCAAAGCAAAGTAACAATACTGCAGTCAGGAATCCGATCCACCAGAGTCTGGATGGTCGGTTCTCGATTGGCCGAACGATATCTACCGTGATCTGATGATAAGATTTATCACCTTCTACCAGCGGCGGTCTTACCTGTGATTCGTATCTAAATGCAGACATATTGTTCTATGGTTTTTTCCCCCGTACGTACGGAGATTAAAAATCATTACACTTTTTCTTTCGCTTCAGCTTCCTGGTTACGGACCTTGGCGAGATAAGTTATATTCGGCATCACGTGCAACTCCTCGAGCACATGATACAAACGATGTTCGTTTTCCTGTCTTGTTTTTCTGATCGCACTCTTGCTGTCGTTAATATTTCCGAATACAATGGCTTCAGTTGGACAAGCCTGCTGGCAAGCAGTAACCACATCGCTGTCAACCAATGTACGGTTTTCCTTTTTGGCTTTCAGCTTACCATCCTGTAAACGTTGTACGCAGAAACTACATTTTTCCATCGTACCGCGCGAACGCACAACCACATCCGGATTCAACACCATACGGGTCAGATCATCATTCATCATCAGTACAGCATCGTTCAGTCTGCCAACACCGTGTTCATCCTGATTATTCGGGAAACTGTCAGCACCCGTGTAATCTTCCCAGTTGAAGCGACGTACTTTGAACGGACAGTTATTTGCACAATACCTTGTACCAATACAGCGGTTATAGGCCATCTGATTCAACCCTTCTGAACTATGGTTGGTAGCGGCAACAGGACAAACATTTTCACAGGGCGCATTATCACAATGCTGACAAAGCATCGGCTGGAAAACGGTTTCAATACTGCTCGGATCGTTCAGGTTCCCGGTAAAATACCGGTCGATGCGCATCCAGTGCATGTCATGGAATCGCAACACTTCATTCTTACCAACAATGGCTACATTATTTTCAGCAATACAAGCCACCACACAGGCGCCGCATCCCACGCATGAATTCAGATCGATCGACATACCCCAGTGTAGTCCCGGCTTATCGTAATATGGATAAAGTGTTCCTTCCTTCTCGAAACCTTCCAGCCCTCCGAACTTAGCTGCTTCTTTTTTTCTGTCGTCCAGAATCTCTTCAGGCTCTTTTATAAAATCAGCCAGTGTCAATTCTTTGATGACCGAAGTACGTCCCTCGTAGGACCCATGGATCTGGACCTGGGCCAGCTTATATTCTTCTTTCGTTTTTTCAAAACTTACATCCGGCACGATCCATTCAATGGTCGTTCCGTTATTTACGGCAAAAGGAAAAACATTTTTCCCGGCACCTACCGCAGCACGTCCGATATAATCGCCGGTGTTTTTAGGATCCGCACTTTCGCGGCCATATCCCAGAGCGATGGCAAACACGCCATCGGGAACTCCCGGAACAGCGATCACCGGGATGGTTGTTTCCACTCCGTTTGCTGTTATTTTCACCAGCTGACGCTCAGGATGTGATTCGTATTTATCGGACTGATTCTGGTTGCCCAGGTCAATGCCAAATTGTTCTTTTATAAAATTGGGAGAAACCTGCGCAAAATTATCCCAGGTCGCCCTTGTAATCGGATCAGGTAATTCCAGCAGCCAGGGATTATTTGATTGTGCACCTGTTCCGATACCCACCTGTTGGTATAAAATCAGTTCATGTGTGCCGCCTTTCTTCATCGATGAAATGGCAGAAGCCGCAGCCGGAACATTCGTCGTAGCATTCAGATAAGGAGTGGTTGCGGAAGCAATGGGAGCTGTTGTAGAAACCCGTTCAACAACACCATCCTGCAGCGCTTTCTCATATCCGTTATATCCTCCCAATTTGGAAGTCCAGTATTGTTTAAAGAGATCGTCGTAAGAAGTTTTATTGCCTGACCATATCAGGAGTGAATCTTCAAAGGGCCTTGTTCTGAACAAAGGCGCAATCACCGGCTGCATCATGGAAATGGAACCCAGTCTGGGTTGCGCATCGCCCCAGCGTTCCAGGAAATGTGGTGAAGGCAAAACGAATTTGCACAGTTCAGTGGTTTCATCCAGACGTCCGGAAAATGAAACGGTTGTCTTGACTTTCGCCAGTCCCGTTTTAAAACTTTTTGATAACGGG
>DASSGT010000616.1:0-3118 GCA_035693345.1 Puia sp.
TATTGACCAGGCCAACCATCTGGCCTGGGGTTATATTTCTGTTCCACCTTTTACTTCCTGGACTTCATACATTATTCAACTGCTGGGTAATTCGATATTCTGGATTAAGTTTTTTCCTGCAGTGTATGGTGCTTTGACAATATATATCGTCTGGAAAGCGATTGAAGAATTGAACGGGAGGCTGTTTGCCTTGATTTTAGGTGCCACCTGTGTACTATTCTCGGTTCTTTTAAGGCTGAATGATTTGTATCAGCCAAATTCTTTTGACGTACTAAGCTGGACGGCTTTATATTTTGCAGCTCTCAGGTATTTTAAGACGGAGAATACAAAATGGCTTTTTATTGGTGCCGTGATTTTGCCCTCGGATTTTTGAATAAGTATAATATTGTATTTCTGTTGATAGGTCTTGTACCGGCCCTGTTGCTTACCAGACAAAGAAAGATATTTGTCGAGCCAAAATTATACCTCGCGGCGGGGTTAGGGCTTGTCATGATTTTACCCAATCTACTTTGGCAATTCAATAATCATTTTCCTGTATTTCATCATTTAAAAATACTGGCTGAAACACAACTGGTCAATGTGAATAGAATGGATTTTCTTAAATCGCAATTACTATTTTTCATTGGCGCCCTATTGGTGATCATTTCTTCATTATATGCCTTGCTGATCTATAAACCATTTGAGCCCTATCGTTTTTTCTTCTGGTCGATGTTTTTCACTTTGGCTGTGTTTATGTACTTCAAAGCGAAAGACTACTATGCAATCGGCATATACCCGATTTATATTGCATTTGGTTCTGTTTATCTCGAAGAGATATTTAAAAATGGCTGGAAAAAATATTTACGCCCCGTACTTCTGGTGATTCCATTACTATTATTTATTCCTATTTTGAATGTTGCATTTCCGGATAAAACGCCGGATTATATCATTCAGCATGCAGAGAACTATAAAAAATTAGGATTACTACGCTGGGAAGATGGCAAAGACCATTTATTGCCACAGGATTTTGCTGATATGCTGGGCTGGAAAGAATTAGCCAATAAAGTAGATCGTGTGTATGCAGGATTACCTGATAAAGGCAGCACACTGGTCCTTTGTGACAATTACGGTCAGGCAGGTGCAATCAATTATTATACAAACCAAAAAATAAGAGCCGTTTCATTTAATGCAGACTATATAAACTGGTTTGACCTGACAAAACAATATAAAAACTTAATAAGAGTCAAGGACCAGGGTGACGGCGCGAATACAGAACTTCAGAAATCGTCACCATATTTTCAAAATGCCGTACTTGCGGACTCAATAGATAATAAGTATGCAAGGGAATATGGAACGACCATCTTTTCTTTCACTGGTGCAAAAATTGATATAAGAGACAGAATTAGAAATGAAATTGATAAGAAGAAAAACTACCACTAATGCAGGAAGGTTTTAAGGATGAAGGGACTTAATTTTGAATAACAGCGGTCAATCACCAGCCTATATAGCAATAAATAAAAAATAAAATAAAAGACAATGAAAATTAAATTCTTCTTAGTAATCCTGGTCTTTATCGCTTTGTCAGGTTTCGCAACCGGTCAGGTGATTCATTCTTCAACGCCGGGAAATGAATTGTTTAAGGTCGTCATTCTGTATCCTAACGGAGAAGGAAAAACTTTTGACATGGCCTATTATGAGAGTAAACACATGCCCATGGTGGCCGGGTTTTTAGGAAAGAACTTACAATTTTATGAAATTGATAAGGGCATTGCCGGCAGGACACCCAATGACAAAGTACCTTATCTGGCGGTCGGTTATTTTTACGTGAAAGACGTGGCTGAATATAATAAAGCGATCGGGCAGAACAGAGATGCGGTCATAAATGATATTAAGAACTATACAAATATTCAGCCGGTTATACAGATCAGTGAAGTCCAGCATGTCGGTTTTAATGAAGCGAAATAATGGATGCGGAGTTGCCACCCAGTATACTTGTTCTTCATAGCGTAACTTTGCCGGGCAGATATAAACTGCTGATACATCAATGAAAGCGGGCGTTTCCCTGAAGGGAGACATGAAAACCTATCATTTTTTACCTACCAAGTACGGTAGGGAGCTGTTGCTGGATATTGGCAGGATTGAAAAGATCCCCAACTTCAACTTTGGGAAGGAACCACACCAGCTCAGTTTTTATGACATCCTTTTTATTGATAAAGGGGCTGGTCATTTTATGCTGGATGATCATAAGATCGCTGTAAAACCCGGCACGATCATTTTTACTTCTCCCGGTCATACCCGCGAATGGCATATCAAAAAACCGGTTGGCGGTTATGCTGTTTTTTTTGAAAAAGATTTTCTGAATCTTTTTTTTACCGATGAACTGTTTTTATACCGATTCGGTTTTTTTCATCAATACCGGAAGCCAGCCAGTTTAATCGTTACACCGGCTGAATTTTCCGTATATCTTTCCATCATTTCACAGTTAGAATCAGAAATAAAGAATCTGCAGAACGACAGTTCTCATTTACTACGCGCACTGTTATATCAATTGCTTGTTTTGCTGAACAGGTCTTATGCAAAACAAAATGCACTGCAAAGTGATACCTATGTACATCCCGTTTTTTTTCATTTCCGCTCGTTACTCGAATAGCATTTTGATTCTTATCACCGCGTAGTTGATTATTTGCAGTTGCTTCGTGTAAGTCCGGTGCAACTCAATAAGTTATGCCGAATGTACATGGGCATTACGGCACAACAGATGATTCATCATAAACAAATAGCTGAGGCCAAACGACTATTGAGGGCTACAACATTTGGTGTTTCAGATATCGCATACCGGCTTCATTTCAGTGACCCTTCCAATTTCAATCGCTTTTTCAAATCGATCGCAGGCCTCTCTCCCCGGCAATATCGCCAGCAGTATTAAACTGACCGGATTGTAAACAAAATGACCATTCATAGGTCTGCCGGATATCTACATTTGAGAAAAATCGACAACATGCGTAATATCATTTTTACTTTCCTGGTTTTCGCCAGCTTGTTAAAGGCAACTGCGCAGAAGGTACCCATGCAACCGACTAACTGGGAAATTGGAAAACATGGTGCCGGCTTTACAACAAAAGACGGTCAAGAGGCGATA
>DASSGT010000617.1:0-2698 GCA_035693345.1 Puia sp.
ACAGGAAACAAAAAAATATTGCTGGGTAAGTCTTAATTTTTTTCCTTCGAAGGTTTCATCATTGGGATAAAGAATTTTTCCAATGTTTTCGGAATGCATTTTTTCATCGACCGCCTTCAGATAATCGCCGCGGTTAAAAGCTGCGAAATCAAAAGATTCAACGGCTTCTGATTTCCAAAGCCGAAGGAGGTTAACCCTTTCATTTTGATAACCGGGTACAGGCGTATCATATGCCACCCCCTTTACCCGGCTGCCTGGTATCCATTGTACACGATATTTCCCGCTCTCATCATAATATTTATTGGTATAGCCACCCATATGTACAATATAACTGAGTTCCGGCCGGGCAATTTCCCATGGATTTCCCAGTCTCAACCATTTATCAGTCACCTCCAGTTGCCAGCCGTCACGGATCCTTTGATCAAAAATTCCAAATTCATACCGGATGCCATAACCGATGGCCGGAACCCCGATCGTAGTCATTGAGTCGAGAAAACAAGCGGCAAGTCTTCCAAGCCCGCCATTTCCAAGACCCGGTTCTTCTTCCTTATCCAGCAATTGCCTCAGGTCGAGTCCCAGTCTTTGTGTGGCCTCCTTCATATCTTCCATAATACACAGGTTGATCAGCGCGTTACCCAGATGCGGACCCACCAGAAATTCTGCGGAAAGATATCCCACCATTTTAATCTGTTTGTGCATGAAGTCATGAAGCGTTTCAATCCAGTTTTTCATCATCCGGCTCCTGACAGCAAAGGCCACTGCCATATACCAATCGTTGGTCGTGGCCATAGCAGTCGTTTTGCCCTGCATGTAATACAGATTGTCCAGAATATCTTTTTCCAAATGGGATACCGAATCTTTTATTACTGTTGCCATTTGATGTGATTTTGGAGTTTTGTAAATCTCAGCCATCAAAAGAAATGTCAGACTGGAATTGAATGCAGCGGGCACAAAAGTGCCTTAAGAAAGGTAAGAAATTAAAATATGCGGACAAGGGGCTCTATCCGTTCGTCAATCTGCAGGCAGGAATTAAAATGTTTCCTGGATATTGAAATATATACCATGAGATCCGCGGCCTCTGCCATAGTCAACACAGATATTGGTCCTGTCTTTCATATTCATTTTAATGCGAAGACCAAGCCCGTATCCCGGTGCCAGTGAATTAAATAAATCCTGACCGGTAATGGGATTGCTGGCTGTTGTGGCATTCACAAAAGCAACGGCCCCAAATAATCCGTTTTTGGAAATCGGCAACCTGAATTCCGACTCTCCGTAGACCATGTTGGTACCGCGAAAACGTCCCTGTACATATCCTCTTCCCGAACGGCCATAGGTGTCCCATCCGATCGACGGCAACGCGAGGTACGGAACATTCCCGCTGGTGACAAATTGACCCCATGTCCAGAAAGCCAGGACCATCCCTGGTTTTGACTTTTGAAGAGGAATATAATTTCTCCATTCCGCATAGAGCATCGTACTGTTTTGTGAGCCCCCGAATATTTTTTCATTCACGCGGAAACCGAGGCTGGCATAAATACCCTTGTAGGAATTAATTGGATTATCGCGGCTGTCCTGTGTGATTTTAAATAACAAACCATTGGTGGAATAATGCAGGGGATTGAATCCATATTTCTTCGAATAAAAATAATGCGATGTGATGTACGCATTGGGCGTATCCAGTTTCAGTGACTGATCATCGATGTTAATATGATCGTCGATATTTACACCGATACCGGCATACCAATGGGGAAAGACTTCTTTCATGGCGGTTTCATAAAAACGAATATAATTATAACGCATAGGTTGCTGGAGTACCGGCTTGCTGGCATCTATACCATCCACGTTAAAATTCAATGTGGCATCCAACCCATAAATGCCCAGGCCATAGGTCGGTTGTGCAAAAATCAGGAAACGAACATCTCCCGGGATATACCAGGAATTTCCGGGCAGATATATATCTGATCTGGCACAGAGTAATATTTGATCTTTGGTAGTCAGGGAAATGGATACCAGGGCAGAGGACAGCTGCGTATTTGATTTGTCCCCCAATAAATTCGTAGCGCTGATGGCGGCCCCAATAACAAATCCGTTCGCCGGGCCATAGCCAACGATAGGCAGGAGAGATGTATTTCTGACACCGGGTATAATCACATCGCTTCTGGCGGGTCCCTGCTTGTTGAACCACTTTCCGATCACGCCGATCAGATCAACGGGATTCACCGCATTTTGCTGAACGTTTTCGGAGGGGTTTTTCTGTGCAAATCCCTGATAACAAAAAATGCACAGGATGGCCAGAGAAATGATCGACTGATGTGCCTTTTTGAAAATTATCATGTTATAAGATAAGGCGAATTTATTATTTAATGCTGTTTGATACGTTACAGCCGGACATGATACTTTTTTGTCAGGGCAAAGAACATTTATTCGTTCAGTATATTTGTATGATTAAGAAGAAATGTGATTATGAAAAATAATATTAAATTCATTTTGCCCATTGTGTTTTCTTTAGCCATTACAGCATCCTGCAGTAAAAAGGATTCAGGCAGCACGACGCCGACCACCTGCAATTTTGGAACAAATACGGCTACCACGAACAGTAATGTACCGGTAACCTATAGCGCTTCCAGTCAAACCAGCGGAACGATCGCCTCGCTGACATACCTGGGTCGAAACGGAGAAGTCGTTGTGACCAGTCCCA
>DASSGT010000618.1:0-17060 GCA_035693345.1 Puia sp.
CGGAACACCTATTTATGCGACGGCCAACGGTACCGTCGAAACAGCCGGTAATACTGGCAACGGATATGGAAACCATGTGGTCATTCATAATGGATATGGATACGCAACACTTTTTGGCCATATGTTCAAAATAAAGGTGCACCCAGGCGAAAAAGTTAAAAGAGGAGAAATCATCGGGTGGGTTGGTAATACTGGTAAGAGTACCGGCCCGCATTGCCATTATGAAGTGCATCGCAATGGTGAACCCGTGGATCCGGTGTTCTATTTCTATAATGATATAACCCCGGAGCAGTATGACCGACTGTTAAAACTGGCCTCATCCAGCAATCAGAGCTTTGATTAAGTTTTTTCGATAAACTTTAAGTCGTTTCGGAATAGTTTTTGTTATTTTTGAATCAGCATGACACCGCTCTCCCAGATTTCCATGAAGTTTGTTGATGAATCAACCCAGCCGGAGGAAACTCCCCTGCTAAAGGAGGACCAACCCGTAAATGTCGGCCTGCGCCTAAAAAAGTTAAAGACTGCAGAAAACTCAGCGGTTGTGGAGGAGCAAACAGAACCGGCAGCTGAATTTGTTGAAGCAGGCGGTGCAGACGAAGAAGTTCAGAACACGGATCCTGTTTTAAAAATCAAATCTGGAAGAGGCAGAAAATCAATTCGTCAGATCTCCGAAGAAGCCGATCTGATACAGATCCCTGAAGATGAAGTTCTTTTTCAGAAGCATTACTATTCTATGGGAGAAGTGGCAGACATGTTCAGAGTTAACCAGTCTCTCCTCAGGTTTTGGGAAGCCGAATTCAGTATACTACAGCCAAAAAAGAATAAGAAGGGCGACAGGTATTTTCGTCCCATTGATATAAAAAATCTTCATCTGATTTACCATCTGTTGCGTCAGCGGAAATACACGATAGAGGGCGCTAAAGATTTCCTGAAAAAAAATTCTAAGGCAGAAGAAAAATTCGAGACGATCAAGAAACTCGAAGAGCTCAAACGGTTTTTGCTGGAAATGAAAGCCAGTTTAGGATAATTTTTCAAGTTTAACCGTCATACCTGATCCGGCGATCACAATCTTCCTGCTTTCGATCATATTCAAAATTTCGATCTGTATGTTTTGTTTTAATTCGTTGAATTCTTTCAACGGAATGGGTGTTGTGAAATAATCGATATTCACCCCAAAAGCGGTTCCTGAAATATCGTTTAAAAAAACAGTAGCATCACTGATAACATCTTTTTCCTCCAACATTTTTCGGCAGTCCTTTACAAATGCACAGATCGAATCTGCGGGGGTGGATGATTCAAATTGAAGCCTGATTTCAGCTTTTCTGTATGTACGCAATGTTTGATTATCTACGATGCTGTCCACCATCTGTTTATTCGGTACTGTGACATAGGTTTTCAGATCTGTTCTGATACGTGTACTCCGCAAGCCAATTCTTTCAACCGTCCCTGAGATATTATTCACTTTCACATTATCCCCGGCCATAAATGGCTTATCGAAGAAGATAATAAATGACGCAATCAGATTTTCTATGCTTTCCTTTAAGGAAAGTGCCAATGCGGCCCCTGCGAGACCCAGACCGGTCCATAATTTACTTACCTCAAATCCAAAGGCCAGTCCCAACACCATCAGCAATCCTACTATGCCGATCAAAACTTTAAGAAAATCTCTGAAAAAGACTACGATCTGATGATCTTTGATACCGCCGGCCACTCTTGCTTTCTCCTTTAGTAAAAGACTGATAAAATCAATCAACCGCAGGAGAAACCAGATAAAAACCACAATAAGAATAGTTTTGGCGATCCCATGTACTATACTTTTAAAAGAAGTTTCAAATACTTCGAATTCCAAAACTGTGGGGAATCGCAGTTTATCAAGCGCAACAATCGTAATGAACGCGATCAGAAATATTTCCAGCGGTTCCAGCAATAGTTTAACAAAGGACGACTTATCAATTCCTTTATCCAGAGCCGCAGCCCCGCGGAACAACTGGCCAGCGACGAACTTTGAAAAAATGCGTTTAAAAAGTAAGCCAATCACGATGGCTATTAATACGAAAACGTATTTCTTCAGCGGATTATCAAAAATCATCTGATCCCAGAATCCATTCATATTAAATCAATTCTTATAAACGTGAATGCCATCTGCTTTTAACACATAGAGGAAATCGGGCATAATGAGAATCTTAAGCGCCGGCAAATAATAAGCCGGGATTTGCTTTTTGTCTTCCGAAAACATTTTGTCTTCAAATTTTAAAAATTCCCGTCCGTTCCAACCCAGCATGGTTTTATTGATCACAGAGAAATGACGCCAGTTTTTCAACTGGATGAATTTTGAATATCCCCCGTAATGATCAAATATAAAAGCACCCCTCTGCGGGTCAAATAAATATACCAGCCCACCCTGATCTGTAAGCAAAATGGGGTTGGGCACTGAATCCATGTACTGACGAATATCGTTTGTCTGGCTGATAATTGTTCCGTCATTGGAGATCTTATTCAATTGACCGGCCAGCGCATCGTACACCCATATATTATTATCATAAGCGAGACCTATACAGGTGACCTGGTAAAAACCTAATTGCCGAAGATCCAGGCTGCTGACATTATTCAAAAAGCGATCCAGGGTAACGATGGTACCAAATTCCTGGTAAAAAAGAAGAATTTTCAATGGATTGCTTACATCGATGTAAGCCAGTTTTCCATAACGTTTTACGTCATTGTAAACGCCGAGTGAATCGCCGGAACTGCTATATTTTTTTAACTGATTATCTGGTGTAAGAACAAAAATATTTCCCAGGTTGTCCACCTCGAAATCAACATAGATGCCACCAATAAAGCGGGACATCTGCGGGAGGCTGTCTACGTTCTGGGCAGAAATGCATTTCAGAGAAAAGCCTAAAACAATATAGAGTATGATTTTTTTCACTTTCTGATGATCAAATGGTCGAGTGAGGGATCATAGCTCTGTAATATAAGTTGTTCCCCATCAAAAGAAGCATAGCTGAAATAATTGATCCAGTCACCCAGATTTATATATCGTGTACCATTAGGAAATGAAAAATCAATCGGCAGATGCCGGTGCCCAAATATCATATAGTCAAACGGTCCTTCTGAAAGTCTCTTTTTACAGTATTGAATCAGCCATTCATTTTCTTCACCCAGAAATTTTTCATCAGTCTGTTGTGTGGCAATACGACTCTTACGACTGAAATAATTGGCAATGCCCACCCCGATGGCTGGCGGCAATACGCCAAATAAACCCTGACTGAATTTATTCCTGAATATTTTTTTTAGAAATTTGTACCCTCCATCTCCGGGCCCGAGACCGTCACCATGGCCGATCAAAAATCTCCTGCCGTTCCTTATAAAAATTTTTGGTTCATAGTAAACAGGAATTGCCAGTTCTTTTTCAAAATAATTTTTCATCCACATATCGTGGTTACCTACAAAAAACTGGATGGATATCCCGGAATCTGTTAAACTAGCCAATTTCCCCAGCAGACGCACATACCCTTTTGGAACTACGGTTTTATATTCAAACCAGAAATCAAACATGTCGCCTACTACAAATATTTCGGCTGCTTCATGCTGAATTGATTCAAGAAAGCGAATGATATATTTCTCCCTTTGCAGGCTGGTCTGGTGGTCAGGTGAACCGAGGTGGAAGTCCGATATGAAGAAAATCTTTTTACCCGCTTCGATTTGCATGGGCAAATATAATTCACTGGGCATCTACAAGGAAAACATAAACGTCTTTTGGACCGTGCACTCCCACAACCAGCGTTTTTTCGATATCTGCCGTACGGCTTGGACCGGTAGCCAGTGTAATAAATGAAGGGATCCGGTCTTTATATTTTAACGACATCATTTCAAGTCCGTCCCTTATATCATATACCAGTTGACTTGTATAAGCGATGCAAATATGTACAGGAGCATAAACACTGACCGTTCTGCCGCTTTCCTGTGCAGAGCTCATCAGAATACTACCGGTTCTGGCTATCAAAGCTTCGCAGGATGTGACAGATGCATCTGCTTCCGGGAGGTCCTCACTGATCAATATTCCCTTGAAAGGTTTCTCCAGTATTGACAGCATCGCGGGTTCACTACAATAAACCTGTGCCCAGGACTGTGCGGTTATCAATTGTGCTAATTGTACGGTTAGTTCAGCAATATCAGCGCAATAAATAAAGCGTCCGGAAATCCTGCTAAAATTTTCTGCAAATTCAACCTCATTTTCCTGTGTCGGAGGAATAAATACACTGGAATTTCCTTCGCTTTGGGGAAATGGAACAGGCGTTGGATTTACCAACGCCTGCCGGATTTTTTTAAGTATATTTTCTTTCGCGGGAGATATTTGCATAAACCTGTACTAAAGGTCTCCTACCGGAGGAACGGGAATCAAATGTGCCGGTATTCCATTTTCAGCAACCTTGAGTTCAGGAACGTCATTGTCCAATAATTCATGGTCGGAAACATCCAGGGCTCTTTTTTCTTCGTAAGGTCGTTTACCAATCAGGGCTTCCACATCACTCTGGAAGAGAACTTCTTTTTCCAACAGGGCCTCCGCAAGTAAATGCAGCTGGTTGGTTTTTTGAGTGAGCAATTCCTTTGTATACTCATAGGCCTTGTCGATCAGTTTTCTTACTTCCTCATCAATCAGTCTGGAAGTTTCTTCTGAATATGGTTTTGTAAACTGATTCTCCTGAGCCGGATCATAAAAACTAACGTTTCCGATTTTTTCATTCATCCCATAAACGGTAACCATTGAATAAGCGATACGTGTTACCTGTTGGAGATCATTCTGTGCGCCGGTAGAAATTTTATTAAATGTTAGCGACTCACTTGCCCGCCCGCCGAGGGTCATGCATATCTGGTCAAAAAGCTGATCCGTACTATAGAGATATTGCTCTTTGGGAGTATACTGTGCATATCCCAGAGCAGCGACCCCACGGGGTACAATGGTCACCTTTAGCAAAGGATAAGCATGTTCCAGATACCATCCGCAAATGGCATGGCCTGCTTCATGGTAGGCGATGATGCGTTTTTCTTCGGGTGAAATGATTTTATTCTTTTTTTCCAGTCCACCGATGACTCTGTCAACAGCATCCTGGAAATCCTCCATCTCAACACTGTCTTTACCTTTTCTAGCTGCGATCAATGCAGCTTCATTGCAAACATTGGCGATATCAGCTCCGGCAAATCCGGGCGTCTGTTCAGCCAGCTTATAAATATCAAGCTTGGAAGATATTTTGATCGGCTTGAGATGCACTTTGAATATCGCTTCCCTTCCTTTAAGATCTGGTTTATCAATCGAAATCTGCCGATCAAATCTACCCGGACGAAGAAGGGCTGTATCCAGAACATCCGGACGGTTAGTGGCAGCCAGAATGATAATTCCGCTGTCACCTCCGAAGCCATCCATTTCTACGAGCAACTGATTCAATGTGCTTTCGCGTTCATCATTGCTCATCATGGCGTTTTTGCCTCTCGCACGGCCGATGGCATCTATTTCATCAATAAAAATGATACATGGTGCTTTTTCCCGTGCCTGTTTGAAAAGATCCCTTACACGGCTTGCTCCGACACCCACAAACAATTCAACAAAATCAGATCCGCTCATAGAGAAAAATGGAACCTGGGCTTCTCCGGCCATGGCCTTCGCCAGCAGGGTCTTACCGGTACCCGGTGGGCCGACCAGCAAAGCACCCTTGGGAATTTTTCCTCCGAGAGCAGTATATTTTTTAGGATTTTTTAGAAAATCAACGATTTCCATGACTTCAACTTTGGCCTCATCCAGACCCGCCACATCGTTAAATGTAATATTCACCCGTGTTCCCTTATCGAATAAAGTAGCTTTGGATTTTCCGATATTAAAAATTCCTCCCGGGCCGCCACTGCCGCCCTGACCACCCATCTTACGCATGAGCATAACCCAGATCAACAGGATAATAAGGATCGGGAGTGCAATTTGTAACAGGCCTGGAATCCAGTCACCTTCCTGAACCGGGGACATCGGTACTTCCAATGCGGGGTTCTTTATGAAAAACTCACTCATTCTCTTTTCAAAATCATCAATCTTGGTAACCTGAAATTCAAATTGCGGGCCGTCGGTTTTTACGATCTGAAAGTTCTTTCCGAGCAGATCTTTGTAATAAGGCTTTTCGAGACTGTCTTTCTTGATATAAACCCTGACAAGATTTTTATTGGTAACGAGCACCAGTCGCGAAACATCACCTTTATCGAGCATGTTATTCCTGAATTCCAATTCGGAATCGATGTGGTGTGCATCAGGAGTAAATCCGGATCCCAGAAAATTATATCCCAGTAAGATAATGGCAATCACAGCCCAAATCCAATAGATATTAAATTTTGGACCTTTTTTGGGGGTATTTTCATCTCCTCCACCGCGAGGTCTGAATCTTGAAAATCCTGGCCTGTCGTTCGGTTTTATATTATTCTGTGGCATTTGATGGTCTTCCTTCTAGTAATTAATGTTTGGGAAATAAAAAAGTTCAGAAAAACGGTATAAAGATTAAGATGGTCAGCCCTCATGTTCTTCCACTTCGGCATCGCTCCACATCTCTTCCAGCTTATAGAAACGTCGGGAATCAGGAAGCATTATATGAACTACCACATTTATATAGTCAATAATAACCCATTGGAGCACCTGTCTGCCCTCGTGCATATAAGGAGATTCACTGCATTTGTCCTTGACTTCTTTTTCAATGAAATCCGCTATGGCCCTGACCTGGGTTGTACTTCCGGCTTCACATACTATAAAAAAATCCGCTACTGCTTCTGGTATTTTCCGGAGATCAAGTGATATGATTTTTTCGCCTTTTTTTTCCTGAATTGCCTGGATAATGGCTTTAATGATTTTTGAGTTTTTTGCTAACCGGACAGATTTATTAGGTTTCCGGTTAACCAACATTGACAATTGTTCCAATAATCAGAATATTTTAAATGATGAATTATGCAAGGCGTTGCTTCCAGTTATCAAAGGAATACTACATTCGCATTGCCCAAAAATACTAATCTTTTGCCAGATCACGGTAAGGAGAACCCGGCCATGACAACATTTGACAATCAGTTGATTGAGCTGGAATCTGTGGATAGCACCAACAACTATGCCATGGCACGTATTCATGAAGGATTGGCTTCTGACGGAATGGTTTATTTAACCCGCTACCAGTGGGCAGGAAAAGGTCAGCGGGGGAAATCCTGGATAAGTGAGCCGGGGCAAAATCTGATGATGAGCCTGATTATTGAGCCTTCCCCCCTGAATCTCAGCCAGCAATTCCTTTTTTCCGCAGCCATAGCCCTTGCAATCCTGGATCTCGTGAGAGGATTTCATAGCGACAGCTGGAAAATTAAATGGCCAAATGATATTTATTGGAATGACAGAAAGGCAGGAGGACTGCTGATTGAAAGCGTTGTTTCGGGACAAACCTGGAGCTGGGCCATTGCAGGTATCGGAATGAACCTGAATCAATCTTCATTTCCCATGGAAATAAAGAACGCCATTTCGCTTAATCAGATAACCGGCAAGCAGTATGAACCAGTAGCCATTGCCAGAGAATTGGTTCCGGGAATCAGGAAACAGATTTCGACTTTGCAAAAAACTCCGGATCAGATTCTCCACAGGCTGAATGATTCCCTTTATAAAAAAGATCAGGTAATTGCACTCCGGAAGAATGATGAGTTATTGGTATCTGTTCTGAAAGGGGTCGATTCAAACGGATTGTTGATTACAGAAGCCGGCAATTTTAATTCCGGAGAAGTAGAATGGATTGTCGATCATTGATGGTTGGCGCATGGAATTTAACAATTACGTTTATCGCTACGCATTCAACGTTTAGCGTGTAAAATGAATAACCGAAGAGGCAGAATTTCCAGCCTCATCTTCTGTAAAGATTTTCAACTCATGTTTGCCGGATTTACAATGTTCATCGAAATGATAAATAAATGCTCTGGCTTTATCGTTGCTAAACAGTAACCAGTTTCCGTCGAGGGTCGCGCGGAAAGATTTTATCTTTTTATAGTTGTCAGTTACGACCACAGCTATGCGACTGCTTCTTTTCAAATTTGCATTTTCCACTACCCCGGGTATGCGAATGACCGGCGGGAGTGTATCAAGTATCAATGCAAAATTGCCAAAATTCCGAAAAGCTGCCGTTGCCCAATCTCCCAACCACTGAGGCTTTTTAACCTCGTAATCTTCCTTGTCTGACCACATCATCAGAACACGATCTTTTTGTTTAGCAGGGCCTGTTAATTTTATTCGGACAGTCATGGTATCTGCCAAAGGAACCTGCGTATTGCCAAAATTGTGAATCGCTGACACCAGGTCCTTTTCAACTGTGGTCAGCTCTGCATAATTCAAATGCAGAGAATCATATAAACAGGTTTGGCCTAAATAAAAGGCCGCATTCGGTTCTTCCAGACCATCCAGCATCCCCGGATAAAATATTTTGCCCGCATAAATGGCATGACTGTTTTCTGCCGGTTCATAACGTGCTTTAAATTCCAGTTTTGAAATGTTACCGTATGCGTCTTTCAGTTCGATGCGGATCAGATGCAGGTTTCCGTCTTCAAGATGCAGGTATCCGCCCGGTTTCGTCTCCCGGTATATAGAATGGCTGTAACCGGGCATTCTGAAAAGTAACTGATAATAGGGTCCTCCCCGTTCGTGGGTTGGGAAGTCGATATGAGCATTAATTCCCCGGGTATCATTATAACTGATTTGGTCCATCCGGAATCCGGAAACAGGCTCTCCATTATCGTAAATAATACCCTGAAAAATGCCATTTGGATTATTGGATCCCGATTGTGTATCGAACCCCGAAATGCCGAACCCCGGATTCGATGTTTTCAGAATCAGAACAGGAAGGCCGAGAACATAATTTCCGGCAGCGCCCCGTACAGGAATGAAAGATGGTGACTGTTCATAGAAACTTCTGTTACGATCATAAACGGAAAGACTCCTGAAAACAGGCGGAGTATTATCCGCGACAGGTAACCCGAATAACATTGGATTCAGATTGCTGTCGTCAGGATATGACCGGATTTCAAAATGTAAATGAGGACCCTGCGAGCCTCCCATGTTTCCGCTGTATGCTACCAGGTCTCCCTTTTTAACTTCTAATAATCCCGGAGGCAAATCGAGAGAAACTGCCCACCGCTGCAGTTCATATTGTTTTTGTTTTACCCAGCTGGCAAGGGCGGGATAGAAAGCATTTAGGTGGGCATACAAACTCACATATCCATTGGCATGCCGTATATAAATGGCCTGCCCAAATCCAAAAGGTTCAATTTTGATACGGAATATATATCCATCGTCTGCTGCATAAACCGGCAGGTTTTCCCGGTGAGCCGTTCTGATATCCAGGCCCATGTGGTAATGATTGGAACGCAATTCCCCGAAATTAGCAGCCAGGCTAATGGGTATATCCAATGGGTTTCTGAATTGTTTTTGTGGATAATCAGGGGGTTGGAAAAGCTGGCCAGAAACAAAGCCAGAATAAAAAACGCAGATCAATAACAGGACGGATCTGTTCATAAAATCCCAATTTTAGAAATGCAAAGGTGCTCTAATCCCAAATACGGATTCGATTCAAAATTCTCCCAATCTGAAATAAATGTTAGTAAATGATAATGAGGGATTTTTAAAAAAATTAAAAATTGGTACAGCTTTTGGCATAAACATACTGTCTTTATATTAAGACAGGACTTGAAAAAGTGCCAAGATGTTATTCAAAAATAAATTTTTACTGTTTTTCGTCATCAGCGTTGGCTCCGTTATCGGAATCGTGCGTGGTGAAGAAGCAAAACAAAAATGGGTCTTCAGGATCAAATCAAGAGTTGATAATAAAAAACTCATAGCTGAAAAAAAGCAACAGGCTAAAAAAGGTGGTGTCTTACTCGACGATATCGAAATGGCATCATTCCATAACAATTGAGTAACCCTTGAAAAATATAGTCCCTTCCGTCTAAAGGCGGAGGGGATTTTTTTTATCCCTCTTTTTAAAATATTTCTCTAAGAACCTGTACACCCATACCTTTGCGGAATTTGTTTTTCGATGCCAAAAAATCCCTCAATCGCTTCAGTACTCATTATTGGTTCAGGTCCTATTATTATCGGTCAGGCTTGTGAGTTCGATTACTCCGGCTCCCAGGCTGCCAGAAGTCTCCGGGAGGAAGGCATCAAAGTGATCCTGATTAACAGCAATCCGGCTACTATTATGACTGATCCGATGATGGCAGACAGGGTTTACCTTCTTCCTCTGACGGTCGAAAGTATCGAACAAATCCTGGAAGAGAACCAGATCGATGCTGTTTTGCCCACCATGGGCGGACAAACCGCACTCAATCTCTGCAAGGAAGCAGATGAATTGGGTATTTGGGAAAAATATAAAGTCGAAATGATCGGCGTCGATATAGATGCGATCAATACCGCTGAGGACCGGGAAAAATTCAAACAGCTTATGGTCCGGATCGGGATCGATGTAGCACCGTCCAGGGTTGCAAACTCGATGCTGGAAGGAAAAGAATTTGCCCAGGAAATCGGCTTCCCCCTGGTTATCAGACCCTCCTTCACGCTGGGTGGAACCGGAGGTGGTTTCGTTCATAGTAAAGACGATCTGGACGCTGCACTCGATAAGGGCTTGAAAGCATCGCCCATCCACGAAGTACTTGTCGAAAAAGCTGTCCTGGGATGGAAAGAATATGAACTGGAACTTTTGCGCGATAAAAACGATAATGTCGTAATAATATGTACCGTGGAAAACCTGGATCCCATGGGTGTTCACACAGGTGATTCAATTACTGTTGCTCCCGCCATGACCCTGAGCGATACAGCATTTCAGGATATGCGGAACAAAGCCATCCTGATGATGCGTTCACTGGGAAATTTTGCAGGTGGTTGCAATGTGCAGTTCGCTCTGAATCCGGAAACAGAACAAATCATTTCTGTAGAAATAAACCCCCGGGTATCGAGGTCTTCTGCTCTTGCCTCCAAGGCAACCGGATATCCGATTGCAAAGATTGCAGCCAAACTGGCTATCGGTTACCACCTCGATGAATTGAAAAATCAGATAACCCAAACCACTTCCGCTTATTTTGAGCCCGTGCAGGACTATGTGATCGTAAAAATGCCCCGTTGGAATTTTGATAAATTCAAAGGAGCAAACGATACCCTGGGTTTACAGATGAAAAGCGTCGGCGAAGTGATGTCGATCGGACGAAGTTTTACTGAAGCGCTTCAGAAAGCCTGTCAAAGTCTCGAGAATAATGCAGTGGGACTCGGTTATTATGGCAAAAGCCAGATGCACGCTGAAGAACTTATTCAATACATCAAGGTTCCCAAATGGGACCGGATATTCAGAATTAAGGATGCCATTATGCTGGGCGTGAGCGTCAAAACCATTTCACAGGCTACCGGTATTGACCGTTGGTTCTTATATGAGATCCAGAAGATCTGCACAGCCGAAAAAGAAATTAAAAAATATAAAATGGAAACTCTCCCGGTTGAACTGCTCCGGGAGGCAAAGACACTTGGATTCAGCGATGCGCAGATCGCCCTGATCATGCAGGATGGAGATGAGGAAGTGGTTTTTCAAAAAAGAAAAGCCGCCGGTATCAAACGGATTTTTAAAATGGTGGATACCTGTAGTGCCGAATTTGAAGCAAAAACACCCTATTTCTATTCCACTTTCGAAAATGAAGGACTGAGTGAAAGTGTCGTCACAGATAAAAAGAAAATCATCATTCTGGGTTCGGGTCCTAACCGCATCGGTCAGGGTATTGAATTCGATTATTGCTGCGTGCATGGTTTGCTTGCAGTAAAAGAATGCGGTTACGAATCGATCATGGTCAATTGTAATCCGGAAACTGTTTCAACGGATTTCGATATGGCCGACAAACTATATTTTGAACCTGTATTCTGGGAACATCTCTGGGACATTATTGAACATGAAAAACCAGATGGCGTCATTGTTCAGCTGGGCGGTCAGACTGCGCTTAAACTGGCTGAGAAACTACATAAAAGAGGAATTCGTATTGTCGGAACTTCTTATGATAATATGGATATCGCTGAAGACCGGGGACGCTTCAGTGATATGCTAAAGGAAATGGATATCCCCTATCCTTCATATGGCACAGCAACGACGGTTGACGAAGCCGTGGAGGTGGCTAAAACAGTCGGTTATCCTGTTTTGGTCAGACCCAGTTATGTACTCGGAGGCCAACGCATGCGAATCGTAATCAATGACCAGGAACTGGAAAGTGCGGTCGTCAGCCTGTTGAAACATCTTCCGGATAACAAGATTCTGATTGATCATTTCCTGGATCGTTGTCAGGAGGCCGAAATCGATGGTATATGTGACGGAGATCAGTTTCATAAGATGGGTTTAATGGAGCATATCGAACCCGCCGGTATTCACAGTGGTGATTCAAATGCTGTACTACCGCAGTTTAATCTTACACCCCTGGTTGTGGAAACGATGGAAGAATATGCCAGGAAAATTGCCTTCCGGTTAAATATACGGGGACTTATAAATATTCAATTTGCCATCAAGGATGGTAAAGTATATGTGATTGAAGCCAACCCGCGGGCTTCCAGAACAACTCCTTTTATTGCAAAAGCCTATCAGATCCCTTATCTCAACGTAGCAACAAAAGTGATGTTGGGCCATAACAAATTAAAAGACTTCAGCTTCGTAAAAAATCTGAAGGGATATGCGATCAAGGAACCTGTATTCAGCTTCGACAAATTTCCGGGTGTGAATAAAGAACTGGGACCGGAAATGAAATCTACCGGCGAAGCGATCCGCTTTATCAAGGATCTGAAAGACCCTTACTTCCGGCAGTTGTATAAGGACAGGAGTATGTATCTCTCGAAGTAAACTTAACACTCTATTGTAGTATGGAAGACTGGAAGTATGGAAGTCTGATATGACTTTGTACTTCCAGTCTTCCAGTCTTCCAGTCTTCCAGACTTGTTCTCAGGCTTCCACCAGTCCGTTCCGGATGGCGTACATGACGAGTCCTACGCGGGATTTCACTTTTAATTTCTCAAAAAGTGAGTTCCGGTATTCATCCACGGTTCTGGGACTGACAAACATTTTTGCGGCAATATCTTTATAGGTAATTTCTGAACATATATGGCGGAGAAAGTCTTTCTCCCTTTGTGTTAATGAAGCCGGTTCTTCTGCCTTGTCTACGTCTTTGTGCAAACCGCTGATGATCTTACCTGAAATTTCTTCGGATAAATAAAAGTTTTTTTTCACCACGGAATCCAGCGCCTTTTTCAATTCCTCCGGGTCGATATTTTTCATGATATAACCCCTGGCTCCCTGCCGGAGCATTCGAATAATAGTGCGTTCATCACTAAACATGGAAAGTGCCAGGACTTTTATTTTTGGATAGTTTTTATTCAGCCAGGAAGCTGTTTCAAATCCATCCATTTCGGGCATATTCACATCCAGGAGCACCAGATCAGGCACCAAATGTTCATTGATCTTCTTTTTAATTTCCTTCCCGTTATCAGCTTCAAATAAAACGGTATATTCTTCAAATGAACTAACCAGTTTTGCAAGTGCCTTTCTTAAGAGTGTGTGGTCATCTGCAATGGCAACCTGAATCTGTTTATTTATTGACGACATAGACATTGTTAAAGAATTAATTTAATGGAACATGTACTGTGATCAATGTTCCCTTTGCCGGTTCGCTCTGTATCGATAAATCCGCTCCGATTAGTTTTGCCCTGTTACGCATACTCTTTAATCCCAGGCCGCTGGATCCGCTGGAGGACTCTTTTTTCTGTTTAACGTCAAATCCCACGCCATCATCTTCAATGGCCAGTACAAAGTTGTCGTTGTTAGTATAAGTGACTGATACCCTAACATGATTGGCGTGGGAATGCTTAATGATGTTATTCATCATCTCCTGGTACATCCTGAATATGAATATCGATTTCTGATCAGGAAAATGAAATTCTTCCCCTTCCTTTTCAAATTGAATTTTCAATATACCTGCTCTGCGGATCGAAGACAGGTCAAAATTGATAGCTTCGGAAAGCCCTATATCCGCAATACGGTCCGTATGCAGGCTCTTTGTTAAATCAGCCATATCGCGGATCACCTTCTGTAACATCTCCTTTGAATTCTGAACGCCCTCATAAGCTTCATGATCCTTGCCGATGGGTGCCATCGACATCCACAATTTAATAACCGAAAGACTCTGTCCGATATTATCGTGCAATTCCTGGGCGATTGTTTTCATCGTTTCTTCCTGTATCTCGAGTTGGGAACGAAGCGCCTCCTGTTCATACTCCTCTTTCAACCGGGCCATTTCCCGCTCCTGTTTTTGCCGTCTGCGTTGATATAAAAGAATCATACCCAGTATGAATCCTACCAGCAGAAGCGCCAGCAGGGTACCCATAAAGATTACAAAGTAGATTTGCTGATTCGGATCCTGCATAAGAAGCCAATCGAATATAAGATATAAGTCAGTATACTAATAATATTGAAAATAGCGTCGATATTATTAAATACAATCATAGAAGTTTTGCGGTTAGCACTGCTAAGATTATCCATAAAACTGATCAAGGCAAAAATGGGAAAAATGAGGACGACATTAAAAAGTATTCCGGATACAATCCAGAAACTAGTGAGCTTTGTCAGCGATTGTGTTTCGGTTTTTTGAAACAATTCGAAAAAATAATAAATACAAAAAAGAACCGCAATAACAGTTCCAATGGTAAAGTTTATTGGATTAAATAGGTCATTGTGTTGAAAGAAAAGTAGGTTAATAATCGCAAATACCGCATATACGATCGTCGAGTAAAAGATGCGTTCTTTGACCTTTTTGTTTACAATCACACTCCTGATAACAAAATAATAAAACGAAAACTCCGCAATACCGGATGTATTTAAAATTATATTATTGTGGATTCCGCGTGCCGTTGTATATTCTATCGCCAAATCCTCGATCATCAATAAAAAAAAATATATCGGGAAAGTTTTTAGAAAAAGAGGAACAGGCTTCCGGGCAAATACGGATAAACTGATTAAAAAAATGGATAATTGAATGTAATCGCCAAAGGAAAATTTCATATTTCCAAATATCGGCAAAGTTCCAGTGTATAAAAAAAGCCTCCCGCAGGAGGCTCAATCACTTTAAACTATCTCCATTCCCTTTGATCCGCGGTCGACAATCGTTATACCAAGGTCACCCATTCCCCCATCCGGCGGAGGACAACTGGGAGGACAAGCTGTAGGATGACCCGTATTTCCAATACCTAAAATTTCAATCCTTCCATTATTTACTGTGTAGATATTTTTATCGGCTGTGTACCCATCTTCTAAAACTCTGGATTTAGTGGGAACCATAATAAGGGTTTGTCTTCCCGCATATTCGGGTCTTTCCGAATAATTTTCCGGATATGCACCATAAAAAAATCTGATGCCATTACCTCCGTGAGATTTTGACAAATCAATAACCTTTTGCAACTGTTCAATGCTATACCAGGCACTAAGAGAATCCGGTTTTCCAATCCTTTCAGAATTATGAACCCATCTCTTCTGTTTGTACTCACGGATAAAATTTTCCGCTTCTTCGGTTTTAATTGTTTTTTTCGCTTTTACGAAATTTTTTTCTTGCGTGGTCATTGGTCTTATTTTTTAGGAAGTGAAATAATTGTGATCTGCCTAAAACTAAAACTCTGCTAGGCTGGGATGATTTGCAAGCAAATGGAATTCAATGAATTACAAATTAATATTATCTGTAAGATCAAGATAATCAAGCAGTACCGTTATTTTTCTCCAATAAAAACCGTGTTAATCAGCAAAAAATACCGTTAAAACACGGTATTAAAACCCCGTCTAAAAAAGTGAAAAGACCACTGGATTTGGCAATGAAAGCATTTGTTTCAGGAAATCTTAATAGTCGGTCATGGATTTGGAAAAAATCGAAAATCGAATGCTCTGGAAAGCGGCGCCTTTTCTAAGGCTGATTCTTCCGCTGATTTCGGGTCTGCTCCTGGAATACTATACTCCTTTCAGTGTGCATTTTCTGTTTCCGGCATTTTTACTTTCCTTCATCGTTCTCATAGTTTGCAATTGCATTCCTTTTCAAATAAAATTTCGCGCACACTGTATTTATGGAATCGCCGCCCAGTCAATATTTATTTTCTTAGGATGTATACTCATGCATCTTCATCAGGACAAGCCTCTCACAGAAGCAGAATATAATCAGAACGGCAACAGGAATTACCTGATCATTCAAATGATGACAAATCCGGTTCAGAAGAGATCTTCTTATAAATGTCTGGCAAGAATAGAATGCCTTATAAAGGACCAAACCTGCTTTTATCAAAATGAAAAAGTTCTGATTTACTTCAATAGTAAACAGTTTTCCCCACAGGTAACGGGGAGTTCATGGATCATCACCGATAAAATCTTACAGCCCATTGAAAATTTAAAATCACTTGATTTCGATTATAAAAAGTATTGTCGCCAAAGGCATATCTATAGTCAGCTTTATCTACGAGAAAATGAATATTCCCTTTTTCCGCATGCAGAAACAAAATCTGCTTTAACGTTTCTTGATTCACTGAGAAAAAGAATACTGGCGGTAATTAAGCAGCGGATTCCTTCCAAATCGGAAAATAGTTTGCTCGAAGCACTGATGGTTGGCTTCACAGACGATCTGGATCCTGATTTGCTGAAATCCTATGCTGATACCGGCGTTATACATATCATCGCGATTTCCGGGTTACACCTTGCTTTGATTTGCCAGTTTCTTCAGTTTGTGCTTTTACCAAAAAGAAAAAATAAGTACATCCGATGGGCAAAACTCATAGTGCTGGTCACCTGCCTGTGGAGTTACAGCCTGCTTTCCGGAGCATCTCCTTCGGTGATTCGTGCAGCAGGTATGTTCAGTATCACACTATTTGCACGAAACATTTTCAGGGAAACTACTTTGTATAATATACTGGCCGCGTCAGCATTCCTCTTGTTATGCTTTGATCCATTCTGGATTTTTGATACCGGCTTCCAGTT
>DASSGT010000619.1:0-2286 GCA_035693345.1 Puia sp.
GGATCCTTCCAGTCGCTTCATAAAATATTTCAATCATAAGGACAAAAATTTCTCGCATGCCGGCATCGTATTATTTGAGCACGGTTACCCTAATGTATATCATATTATCAATGGGGATGAAAACCCGGATCAGAAAATGAGACTGGATTCACTTATTAATTTTTGTAGTCCCAGGAGAAATGTTGCGTATGGTATTTACCGGTATGAGATGTCGGCGGATGAAATCAGCAAACTGAAAGTTCTTGTTCACGCATGGTATACAAAAGGCGTGCGGTTTGATACTTTATTCAGCCTGCATTCCGATGATCGCATGTATTGTTCTGAAATGGTGAGTAAAGCGGTGGCTGAAGCCACCGCTAAACGAATAAGCATAAAACCCATTCAGCTGAATTTGGCTGAAGCCGGTTTTCTCTCCGCTTATTCCCGTCTTCCAATTTCTTATACAAACAATCTTCCGGTCATTCCGATCGATGCCCTGTATGTAAATCCATTCTGCCGGTTGATAAAAAAATATGACTATTAATCCTTATAAACGATCATCCTCTTTATTATTTTGGTTGGTTTGCCTTTTTCATTGATACTCGTTTGCTGTGTCCAGTTCCCATGACTATCCCATCCATCATAAGTGAATGTGGTGATCGTTGTTTTTGTAGAATCTTTTTTTGTTTTTGGATCGGTGGTAACTGTCATTTCTTCCAGTTTTACCATATCTTTTTTATCGTTCAGGGTTTGCTTTCCGTTATACGTTGTTTTACTTAAGCTGTCTTTGGAACTGCCTCCCACATAATACACACTGTCAAATTCATTCACGAATGACATTTTTAAAGTGCTGTCGGGGTGGTATCCCTTACCTCCGGTAACCTGTCCAAAACTATTTGCAGTGAGATCTATATAGTACACATCCATTTTCCCCGTGGAATCGTATGATTTTGCTCCGGCGTACTTTCCCGGACCGTCATAT
Source organism: Puia sp. (assembly GCA_035693345.1). Classification (GTDB taxonomy): domain Bacteria; phylum Bacteroidota; class Bacteroidia; order Chitinophagales; family Chitinophagaceae; genus Puia. Next base: position 962 of record DASSGT010000619.1, read on the forward strand.
TGAATGGTTAGTGACGACTTCTTTTCATTTTTAGCACCCGTTGTTTCCATACTGGTCATATATCCGTTCGCCTCATGAGCGAAATTCATTTGGGTTTTGATACTGTCCTTCCCATTCATTGTAACAACCGATGTTGTGTATCCACTGCTATCGTACTTCTCAATATTTTTTTCATCCAGCGGACCCGTTTTTCCAGCGCTGTCGATTTTGTAGGTATCCGCCTCTACCTGGGTCGGGCTGCCCTTGAGGTTTTCATTGGCCCAGTCATTTACAGCTTTGGGAATTTCTGCTGCGGGTGGTTTTTGATTACAGGATACAATAGAAATAGTAAGAACGACCGAAAGAAGTTTAGTACGCATGGCTTAAGGTTTAGGGGTTATTGAAAACTTTTTTGTAGAAAATTCGGGATCTCAATTCCGGCGGGTAGACTAAGATAAATGAATTTTAATACATGAATCTTGTTTTTATTACCCTGATCGGGCCGTCGGTTAATTGTTTAATTATCGACGTTCTTTATCACCGGTCTTGTATCATGTACATTTCTATGCTCATAGCGTATTTCAAATCTTTTTAAATCCGGTTTATGCTTTCTGATCCTTTTCAACTCGTATTGATAAATAGTCTGTCCCAGCTCTTCCATAAACGGCCATCCCGTTTCATCATAGTCATACTTATCATCGTTGAGAACGCCGTCGCTGTTTACATACACGGTGGCAGTCAACATGTATTCTATTTTGTTCTTAAAATCCGCCACATACGATGCATCAATTAAAAAGCCATATGCCCAGCCCACTTTATTGAATACCCTGATGTAGGAAGGCATCTGATGACTGCCCCGGAAATAAAATTTTACATAGCTGTCATAGTATTCGCCACTGTCGTATTTGGGATAATTTGTTTCTGAAGGATATTGCGAAAGATACTGATACAGGAACTGGTAATCATTTCTGCTCAGATTAAATCGCTGCCGCTCCGTCACCGATTCCGGAAACATCACGGACTGCAGGATCTGCTGTAAATATTCCAGCGGCAGATTATTTGCCAGGGTAAAATCAATCGGCTCATTGATCAGACTGTCCCTGGCATCATAATAAGCCCTTCCCATTTTAACCGGTTTGCCAAAATAGAATGAATCGGGATTATGGGCCTGTGGCTGGTTATAAATTACGATCCCATGATCATTCATAAACCGGAACGAATTTGTATAACGATTGCTTTCAGCTGTGAGGCCAAGAAATTGTCTTGTAATTCTGGCACTCGTATAACCCTTACTGTGTAAACTGTCGTTAATAGCCTTTTGCCCGACAAATTGATACATCCGGTTA
>DASSGT010000620.1:0-2097 GCA_035693345.1 Puia sp.
GGGATTCGGAATATTCAGATAAATATACTACCTTTGTATTTCTGTATGTTATTGCTTTTACTGCGTTTTCTTCTGCCCTTTCTATTTTCCGCAGAGTTTCCCCAGATCAGTGTAACGTAAGGCAGGTAAAGTACCCTATAAGAAGCGGTAGCCTTACCACATTTTTTATTTAATATTTAATACATTGTTATTCTCAGAACTGGGCCTAATTGAGCCCTTACAAAAAGCTGTAGCCCATGAAGGCTACACAACCCCCACACCCATTCAGGAACCAGCCATCCCGGTCGTTTTAGCCGGCAGAGATATTTTGGGTTGTGCACAAACAGGAACCGGAAAAACCGCTTCCTTTGTTTTACCCCTGTTACAACGCATGCATGAACAAAAACAGGCATCAGGTGTCAGCGGACATCAGTTGAAAGCGTTGATATTAACACCTACGAGGGAACTCGCCACTCAGATTCATGAATCCATAGAAACCTATGGCAAATTTCTGAAACTGAAATCGGTGGTGATCTTTGGTGGTGTTTCCCAGTCCCGCCAGGTTTCTGATCTCCGCCGTGGCTGCGATTTTATCGTGGCAACACCCGGCAGACTGATGGACCTCATGAATCAGAATTATATCGTTCTGAACGGAATCGAATATTTTGTACTGGATGAAGCAGACCGCATGCTTGACATGGGATTTGTTCACGAAGTCAAAAGAATCATCACCCGTCTTCCAAGAAAAAGGCAGACATTATTTTTCTCGGCTACTATGCCGCCCGCTATTCAGTCACTTGTAAGAGAGATATTGACCAACCCGGTACATATCACAGTTACACCTGAAGCAACAACTGCGGAACTGGTTGATCAGAAATTATATTATGTACAAAAAAGCGAAAAACGCGCTTTACTGCATCATCTGCTGAAAACAACCCCGCGTGAAAGCGTGTTGGTTTTTACCAGAACAAAACATGGTGCCGACCGCGTAGCCCGCGATTTAAATCATGCGGGATTTCAGGCAACTGCGATTCATGGTGATAAAACACAGCAGGCACGCGAAAGATCGTTGCAGGGTTTTAAAGATGGTAAAATGCAGATCCTCGTGGCGACAGATATTGCTGCCCGTGGAATCGACATTGATGACCTGGCCCTCGTGGTGAACTTCGACCTTCCGAATATTCCGGAGTCCTATGTACACCGGATCGGCAGAACAGGGCGCGCGGGTGCATTTGGTAAAGCGATCTCTTTCTGTGACTATGAAGAAAAGATTTATCTGAAGGATATTCAGAAATTCATCGGTCAGACAGTTCCTGTTGAAAGTAATCATCCGTATCACGTAGCTTTGATGGAGCCATTAACAGTTGCTGTTGGTGCAGCTGCTTCATCAGGTCGCAGTATGGGTGGCGGCAGACGGTATGGCAGGAAGTTTTCACAGAGATAATTTATTCCCTTGAGTAATATCCGTGTAATCATTACCGGAGCCAGCGGCATGGTGGGAGAGGGCGTTCTGCATGAATGCCTTCTCTCTCCGGATGTCGAGAAAGTGCTGGTAGTCGGGCGCAGACCCTGCGGTACGCAGCACGCGAAGCTGACTGAAATCATCCATAAAGATTTTTTTGATTTATCTCCCGTTGAATCTCAGCTCGCCGGATACAATGCCTGCTTTTTTTGCCTGGGTGTTTCTTCAGTCGGTATGACAAAACCCGATTATGAGAGAATGACCTATGACCTGACAATGAATTTCGCCAGAACACTAACCAGGGTGAACAATAATTTGACCTTCTGTTATATCTCTGGTGCGGGTACAGATTCCACAGAAAAAGGCAAATTGCACTGGGCCCGTGTAAAAGGGAAAACAGAAAACGATTTACAGAAACTGGGATTTAAACAAACATATCTTTTCCGTCCCGGTATTTTAAAACCAACCCCCGGTTTAAAAAATACACTCGGCTTTTATAAATGGGCCGGATGGCTGATTCCAATATTTCAGTTGTTCGCCCCCAATAGTATTACATCTCTTACACAATTGGGAAAAGCGATGATACGTGTTGTAACGAATGGATATGACAATAATGTTATTGAGGTGAAGGATATCAAACTTCTTAATTAACTATC
>DASSGT010000621.1:0-3202 GCA_035693345.1 Puia sp.
CATAGCCAACCAGATTCGATTTAAAAAAGGCGAAGCAGCTGCCATGTTTTCTTATGGGTGGGCTTTATGGGCATCGGGTATCTACGATAAGGCCATTGAATATGAACTGAAAGCCCTGAATCTTTATAAGGATTTAAAATATTATACAGGGGTGTCTGACGCATATGATGGGTTGGCCGTCGTTTACCGGGAGGCCGGAGACTATGGACAGGCGCTGAGATATGCGCTCTTGTCAAAAAATATATATGATTCACTGTTGGTTATTCATGAATTCCCTTTCATCAGTCCATACCCCACGATCGCATCAATTTATGCTATTACCAATCAGATTGATTCCGCATTATTTTATATTTCAAAACAATATGAACGTGAATATGCAGAGGACAAACAGGTTTCTGGTTATACGCTGGATGTGATGGGTGGTATACAGTTACAAATGAAAAATTATTCAAGAGCTCTTGATTATTTTCACGCCGTTATTTCACCAGCTACTACCAGAAAAAACTTACTGGACGTCGCTTTTACCCACACCCAAATCTCACAATTATACCAGGAAACCGGGAAAATGGATTCTTCATTCTGGTACGCAAAGGAAATAGTCAGCAACCCCAGGTTTTCCAATTTTCAGGGTGCTGTTCTTGAAGCGCTTACGATTCTGGCGCAAAATTACAGGCTGACTAATCACAACGACAGCGCGCTAAAATACCTGGAATTACGGGTGGCTCTGAACGACAGCCTGTTTAATAAAGACAAGACCAGGACGATGCAGAGCATGGCTTTTAATGAGCAGCTCAGGCAGCAGGAAATCGAAGCGGCCAGGATGCAGGTTCAAAACCGGGTTAAGCTGTTTGCAGTATTCGCATTAAGCGGTGTGTTTTTATTAGTCGGGATTATTCTTTACCGGAATAACAAGGTAAAACAAAAGGCAAATGTTTTACTTCAGCAGCAGAAATATAAATTGGAAAGCACTTTGTCTGCCCTGAAAGCTACGCAGGCGCAACTGGTCCAATCCGAGAAAATGGCGTCACTGGGTGAACTAACTGCAGGCATTGCGCATGAAATACAAAACCCGTTGAATTTTGTAAATAATTTCTCTGAGGTAAATGAAGAGTTGCTTATTGAGATGAAAGAGGAAATGGCCCGCGGGAATATGGATCAGGCAAATAATATTGCGAATGCCGTTATCGTAAACCAGCAAAAAATAAATCTCCATGGCAATCGCGCGGGAGCTATTGTAAAGGGAATGCTGCAACACTCCCGAAGCGGTGCCGTACAAAAGGAATACACCGACCTGAATGCATTGGCCGATGAATATCTGAAGCTAAGTTATCATGGATTCAGGGCGAAGGAAAACGGCTTCACCGCGATCATTCATACGGATTTTGAAAGTGATCTGGGAAAAATCAATATCATTCCGCAGGATATCGGGAGAGTCTTATTGAATTTATATAATAATGCATTTTATACAGTAGCTGAAAAAAAGAAGCAACTAAATGGAGCATATGAACCTACTGTTGAGGTAAGTACAAAGAAGAAAGATGATATGATCAAGCTAACGGTGAGGGACAATGGAAATGGTATTCCACCAAAAATAGCTGATAAAATATTTCAGCCATTCTACACTACAAAACCCGCCGGCCAGGGAACCGGACTTGGACTGTCTTTGAGTTATGATATGGTCAAAGCACATGGTGGCGAATTGAAAATGGAATCGAGGGAAGGGGAAGGGGCGGAGTTTGTGATGGTGATGCCCATCGGATAAATGAAATCTGACTCGTTTTTTGTGAATGTTTTTATATGTAAAGAAAGCTGTTCATGGATTCAATTTAGAAAGTAATATGAAAATCCATATTTACTTATTGGTTTTTCTTTTATTCATGATGGATGAGACTTCCGCCCAGTCCATAAAGCCCCGCTTCAATCTGATCATGGGAAGCAATGGAGTCTCTCTCGGAAAAATTAATGGTATGACCCGGGACCGTTATGGCATTATGTGGTTTTCTGATCAGGACAATCACTGTATTACCCGCTACGACGGTACGATCATGACCCGTTTTGCCCACGATCCAAAAAATCCTAATACCCTTGGTGGCTGGTACCCTGAATGCATATTCGCTGATTCCACAGGAATCATCTGGATTGGTTTCACGGGAATGGGACTGGACCGGTTTGATCCTGCTACAAACCATTTTACACATTTCAGACATCATCCAAATGATTCAGAGAGTCTTGCAAATAATGTTGTTTCTGCGGTATTGATGGATCACCTGGGTAATCTTTGGGCTGGCACGGATGGCGGTCTGGATCTGCTCGATCAGAAAAGCGGTAAGTTTAAACATTTTCGCAATCAGCCAAATGATTCGACGAGTCTGAGTTATAACAAGGTGAGATCAATTTATGAAGATCATGAGGGCAGGTTGTGGGTGGGGGCAGCCGATCAATGGGAGAACAATGACAAAGGCGGTCTGAATCTTTTCCATCGGGAGACCAATCGATTTACATGCTACCTGAATGATCCCAAAAACAGCCACAGCCTTATCAATAATAAAGTAAGGGCCATGTTTGAAGACAGCCGGGGCAATTTTTGGGTGGGCACCGGGGGTGACGGGTTGCATACGATGGATAGAAAAACCGGAAGTTTCGAACGCCATACTTACGACCCGGCTCACCCCGAAGCGCTTAGTCGTCCTCCGTTGAGAAGCTCGTTTGATCATATTACATTTATTACAGAAGATGCGGGCGGAGCAATATGGATTGGGACAATGGCCAATGGGCTCAACCGATATGACACGGCAACAAAAAAAATTACCCATTTTGGCAACAATGCCGATGGATCCGGTACATTCAGGGATAATAGCGGATGGTGGGCAAATGCTTCGGGGGATGGTTTGATTTGGATTAGTACCCAGGAAGCCCATTTATATCGCGTGGACATTTTCACGAATTATTTTCCCGCTTTTGAAACCGGTTTTAGTGGTACTAATGCATTTTACCAGGAAGAACCGGATGTGATCTGGTTAGGTACGGTTAACGGGCTTATCCGTAAGAATAATCGGGATGGGAGTTTTCGCCGATTCACCAATGAATCAACGGATTCCGGATATACAGGCATCAATTCCATTTTCGGCATTATCAAAGACAAACAGGGAGATTTTTTGATTAATAGTATTGGAGGCATCAGTCGGTTCAATCCGAATACCGG
>DASSGT010000622.1:0-3636 GCA_035693345.1 Puia sp.
GCCGGGTAACAGGCGACAGTTGACTGTGGCTTTCGCAGATTGCGGTAACGCATTGACTGAATTACCTGCGTCGACTACTGTTGTAATACAGGTGGAGCGCATTAACGCATTATAATAAGGAAAAGTCGAGAGCCGGTTTAATACAGATGTATCCGGGTTGTTCTGCGAAGCAGCTTTCATATCCGCTTCCAGTTGTCCGGTCTCCAGTGATGACATCGTAGCGAAATAGGACTTCGTTACTTCGCTGAACTGTACCGGAAAATCAAATCCCTGCATGCGTACCAGGCCATCTGCCAGCCGGTAAATCGCATTATTTTTTGTGGGTTGTGAGCTGTGACCACCGGGATTTTTTACTTCAAGTGTCAGATAAAAATTTCCCTTTTCACTAACCTGCACCGGCCGGAGAATTCTCTTGCCTCCTTTTCTTTGAGGCTCACCTGCATCCAAATTGATACAAAACGACGCATCAATCAGCGGCCGATGTTTCTGAACCAGCCATTCCACGCCATCATAATCATCCGCGCTTTCTTCTCCTGCGGTAAGCGCCAGTATCAGGTCCCGGTCCGGAATAAACCCTTGTTTTTTCAATCTTATAAAATTTGTAACCAGGATGGCGGCACTGCCTTTCATGTCCAGAGTTCCCCGACCGTAATAATAACCATTGGTTTCTGTGAGTTTGAACGGGTTGTAGGACCAGTCTTCCGGTTTTGCTTCTACTACATCCAGGTGAGCCAGAAACAAAATGGGTGGCTGTTTCCCGGAACCGTGTAAACGGGCAATCATATTTTGATTCCGCGCAAAAGGGCCAATAACAATGATATCTTTTTCGTCAAAGCCGGCCTCCTTAAATCGTTTCGCCATGGCTTGGGCGGCTGGTGTACAATCGCCGATTGAATGTGTAGTATTAATTTCGATGAGCTCTTTAAAAATATTGTGTGCAAGCTCCTGATCAGGATTGAGTTTTGAAATTTGTGTAAACCCCTGTTGAGTCAGGAACAGCCACATAATGATAAAAGCTTTAGGGTTAAATTTACTGGCGCCTTTCATACAGTGATATTATTACATTCCATTCTCTAATATAAACTCTATTAAGCTTCCGCATACATAATCCTGATTCAAAACCGATCGGTTTTTTTCATTATTTCGTCTCCCGGGTATTCCAACTTATGCATCGGCCCCCACGGGAATGAATTTTGTATCCATGATGCGATGCATATCAAACATTTTTTCGGCCATCTGGGAAGGATATTCAAAGATTCCTTTAAAGGCTTTTCAGATGATAAAGTACTGAAATTAAGCGGCTCACTGGCTTATACCATGGTCTTTTCGATGGGTCCGCTTATCCTGATTATTATTACCACGAGCAGTTTTTTCTTTGGGCGCGAAGCTATAGAGGGTCGGATTTACGGCCAGCTGGAAGGATTTTTGGGGCATGATACAGCCCTGCAATTGCAGGATATCATCAAACACGCGGCTATCAGCGGTAAGAGCACTTTGGCAACTATTATAGGAATTATCTTTCTGGTTATCGGAGCCACAGGGATCTTTTCCGAAATCCAGGATTCAATCAATATGATCTGGGGCCTGAAACCAAAGCCTAAAAAAGGATGGGTGGCTTTTTTGAAAAACCGTTTATTATCTTTTTCAGTTATCATCGGACTGGGGTTTTTATTGCTCGTTTCGCTGGCTATCTCAGCGCTGGTGGAGGCTTTCGGGAATCACCTGAAAACATTATTCTCGGGTATGTCCACCATATTGCTTTATGTTATCAATCTTCTGATAAGTATCGGTATCTCCGGTTTTATTTTTGCCGTCATCTTTAAAGTGCTTCCTGATGCCGAAATAAAATGGAAAGATGTCTGGATAGGGGCATTGGCTACCACCCTGTTATTTTTGTTGGGAAAATTTGCGATTTCATTTTATATATCCAAGAGTAGTGTGGGCTCTACTTATGGTACTGCCGGTTCGTTGGTCGTACTCCTGTTATGGATTTACTATTCTTCAGTGATTTTATATTTCGGTGCCGAGTTTACCATGTCCTATGCCATGCTTTATGGTGATCCGATCAGACCTGCGGAATACGCCGTAACCATTAAGGAAGTGGAAGAAGAAAAAGGCGATATGACCATTCAGGAAAAAGAAAATCTGCCAGCCACTGCCGGCAAGTAACATAAAAAAAGCTACCGGATAAGCCGGTAGCCCTTTTTAAAAAATATTAGACCTGTATTTAAGGTTCAACCACATTCAGAATTTTCTTCAGAAAAATCATCTGTTGGTGTAATACAGCTGTGTAAATGGATAAAAGGATCTTCTTCATTAAGATGGATTTATTTGGTTTTAAAGATCTGGTTTTGCCGTTTTAGAGCATAAACAATGCCATTAATAAACGATTTAACAGGTAAAATATTGGCTTTTTAATGACTTTATTAGAGCAGACAGAATGCACTCCATTTGATTGTCAGCGTTTTACGTCTAAAATGTGAATAAATTTCTTCCTTCGGAAATCTGCATTATCTGCAATATCTGTCCGTCCGGGAAAGTGCGCGTTAACCTGCTATTATAGTACTGGCTTAGACCTGAAAGAGATGAATGAGTTATATCCATTACTGAACCTCCCGGGCCGGTTATTTTATTAATTTTGCGATTGTTTAAAATCTTTTATTATGCAACTTACCGCCAGACTCCTTCAGCTCCTTCCACTTCAATCAGGTACCGGAAAAAACGGCCAGTGGAAGAAACAGGATATCATAGTAGAAACAGAGGCAACCTATCCCAAAAAAGTCTGTGTTTCGGTTTGGGGGGACAAAATTGAAACCGCCAGCCTTCAACCGGGAAGCCTGTTGAAAATTGACTTCGATGTAGAAAGCCGGGAATTCAATGGCAGGTGGTATACCGATATAAAAGCATGGAAAATTGAAACCGCAGGAGTTCCGGCTGCAACAGTATCTGAAAAAGTGATGGGCAACACAGGTCCGGAGAATGTAAATAACGACGACGACCTTCCTTTTTAGGAAATAGTTATCCGCCTTTACCCTATCAACAAATCACTAAACAGCCCCTGTCGATACCAATGCTCCAGGGGCTGTTATATATTTATTCAGGGATCAATTTTGCTTCATTTGAAAAATCTCCATACAGTCTTTCGATAATGATTTTACCGTCATTATTGAACGTTTCGAACTGTGCAAAATCGATTCTTAACAAATTGCCGGTCCGTTCGAACTAAGGGTATGTATATCCTTCATGGGAATACTTCCCTTAATTTTACATTTATTTCCCAGGCTGCTAACCTGATTACCTCCTGAAAACAGCACCAGAAGTTCATTTAAAACCGTTCTCCGTCCCTTTTATTCATATCAATTCAATGAATATGACTAAGATGGAAAATTATCCTCACTTAACCGCTACTTTGAAAAAACTGGTCACATCGGGCAGGACCCCTGGTCTGCAGTACATTGTAATGAAGGACCGGATTATATTATATCAGCAAAACCTGGGTGTTGCAGATTTTGAATCCAGTAAACTCATTGATAAAAATTCATTTTTTAATGCCTGTTCCGTTACAAAAACCTTTACTTCCCTGGCCATTTTACAACTCGCGGAAGCAGGGAAAATAAAACTCACCGATAATGCCTC
>DASSGT010000623.1:0-3419 GCA_035693345.1 Puia sp.
CAGGGCAAAAAAAAATCCCTCCGGATCGGAGGGATCTTATTATCTGTTTTTTGCGACTATAAGTGCCACAAATCATGTTCCATTACGAAAATGTCGTTTTTGATACGATCCGATTCGAGTTGTGCATCAATCCCGGTTGAATAAACGATTACCGGACGGTCATATACGTTTGATTCTTTGTGAATGTAGGAATCAAACATTCGTTTCCAGAAAATGTCATCCAATGAGCGACGTTCTCCATCGTTCTTGGTATTGTAAACTTCATTTCTTGCAAATACCGGACGGCATTGTGGGAAATAAACCCAGAACAAAGGTGAATAACCGATGATCTCACCTGTAGAAGGATCTGCTTTTTCTTTCATCGGGCAAAGTCCGAGGATACGAACATCCATTACGGAACGTTGCTTGTCAAAGAACCAGTCTTCTTTCATCCAGTACGCTTTAACGTTATTGGAGTTAAGATCTGTTTCCAATGGAGCGATGATAAAAGTTCCGGGATTGTTAGGATCTTCTGTCTGGTGAGTTGAGTCCCACGAAACAAATATTCCTTCAATCGCTGTTTTTGACATTTTCACTTTGAACTCATCGTCCATAGCAGGATTATCAAACGCAGTGATTTCACCTGAACGCAACGCATCTTTCAAGACATCGAAAAGACTTTCACGGTCGTTGATACGGGTCTCCGGGTAATATAACGGATGATTGAACTTCTCACGAAGATCGATCGTACGCCATATACGTTTTGACCACATCACATCTGCCTCGCGCAGATAAGTGTAAGGAATTGGTTTTCGAGTCCGGGTATTTTCACGAAGATATACCTGATCTGGAAAAACCGGATCAAGAACCTGTGCTTTGACTGTGTCAAACGCCAGGAACGCTACAATTGCAACCAGTACAAACTTGATCGTTTTCATGGTAATCCCTCCTTGGGAATTTAGTTTACTTCACTTTGATGTTAACACCCGGAATTTTTCGCAGCGTTCCATCCGGGCCTTTTACAGTTACTTGTTCAAAGAATACTTTATTACCCGGCTTAGCACCACCGAGCATGGTTTTCATTTCAGGAGTAATTCCTGGTCCATTTGCTTTTTTCTCAACGAAAACCCCGTTGATCGACATTGACATTACAAAAGACACAACAGAGAATTTCAAATCGAAATCGAAATTTTCCATTCGGGCGAATACTCCGCTTTGTCCCATCAATTCTGCTTTTGTCATCTGACCATCGGCTTTCAGGGTTCCTACATAGGCAACCGGATCGGGAACACGTTTTACACGGAATTTGAAAGTTCCCATTTGTTTGTTGGTGCCATTCAATTTTGCACCAACGTTCAGAGTTGCTTCTGTTCCACCGCTTACTGTTACAATATATGAGCCGGGTTTACCACTTGATCTCATCTGACCACCACTGAGTGAAGGCTGGAGATCACTTGGAGCAACACCCGCTGCAGAAATTGAAATCGGATTATCAACTCCAATGTAGAATACATTCATTTTCTCAAGGAAAACAGCTGCAGACGGAGCGGCAACCATATATTCTTGTTTGAAAGGATAATATTCATAAGAAAGGCCATCAGGTTTTTTCACGCGGATAAGACCAGACCAGGTTTGAAGTCCGACACTACCTGCTTCAACATCATATTTACCAAGACCACCGGAAACTTTTACTGTTGTGGAATCAATACCACCAGACAACAATTTATACGGAATACCTGAAGCATTTGATTTAACAGTATCAAAATTACCAAGAAGAACGGTTGGATTCTGAGTTGTATTAAATGCACCGACAAATACGTCTGCAGTATAACGATCTCCTGTAAAAACATAACTGCTTGGAGCAACAACTTCAGCAGTCAGTTTATCAAACTTAAAGTCATTTGCATTAACTGAAGCGAACAATTCATTCACAGCATCACCTTCAGCATTTTTCACATCATTGATGATGCGATCCATCTGTGCAATAGCTGCAACAATAGGAGCATGGTAGAAATTGTATTGTTCCCATGGAACCATTTCTTCGTGTTCGGCAGAATAAACTTTCTCTGTCGGAATTGATGGTTTTATTCTGGCCTCGAAATCTTTTTGCCTGTTCTGAGGAACAAGTTTTAAGACATCAGCATAATACGCAATCAGCTTTTCTTTCAAGGGCTTCGCTTCACCTGTAATGTTGGAAGGGTCACTTCCAACCATAAAGTGAGTCGGATTATCATAATCATCCGGTTTATCCAATAAAGTCAAACGTAAAGTATCACCGACTTTTTCGTCAACGTGTGCAGATATTGCAACCATTTTTCCGCGAAGTCCGGTAATATAATCAACCATTGCTTTTGATTTATCCCTAACCTTCAACGCATTTTCATAAGGAATCTTGGCTTTTACCGGATCATTCTTCATCGCTTTATCAAATGCCGTATAGGTCATCAGATTTTTTGTATCGAAGTTTGAATTGGTTTGCTTCAATCCATTATCAATTGTGATAAAGGCATTGATGATTTCTTTCGAAATATTGAGGGCAAGAAGAGCAGTCAGTACAAGGTACATCATACCGATCATCTTCTGCCGGGGAGTCTGTTTACCACTAGCCATTTTCTAAAATCTCCTTCTTAAATTTATAATTTCCAGATGAAATGGTTTATTTGCGAACGTTCATCGCGGTCAGCATATTGCCATAAACCGTGTTGAGTGCTTCGAGGTTAGAAGCCAGACTGTTGATCTCAGAACGATATCTGCGGGTATCATCCACTGTATCGTTAAGATTCGAAAGGACAGTCTGAATTCCTTCGTAAAGCGAATTTGTAGCTTTAAGATGGTCATTCGAGCCCTGAAGTTGTAATTCATAAGCAGCATTCAGTGCGGAAAGGTTTTTAGAAACTTTTCCAAGTTGCTCGCTGTAGTTTGCAGACTCTTCATTTGCAGTAGCAAATGTTTCAAGCGTTTTTGAAGCGCGTGTGTATGCATTTGCAAGTGTATCAACAGAAGAGCTTACGCTATCGTTTGCACGTTGGTAAGCCTGTGAAAGCTGATCAACATTATTTGTAGCTTTTGTAAGATTGTCAGTGAAGTCTTTTGATGCAACACTTGCATCAGCAATATCACCGATTTTTGTAACACTTTCAGAAAGCCCGCGCATTCCTGCACCTAAACTTTCAAGAAGTTCAGGTCCAATCTTGGCTTCTTCAAGCATCTTATCCAATTGTTGAGTAAGCGATGTTTCTTCGCCATGTTCATCAAGCTCTTTACGCTTATCTTCTTCAGACATCCCTGCAAGTTCAGGATAGACCAATGTCCAATCCAAATCTTCATGGATTGGCTCAAACGCAGAGAATGCGAAGATTACAGCTTCAGTTCCGAGACCAATGATCAACATGGGACTGGCACCCGGCCAGTGTTGAATTTTAAAAAGGGCTCCTATGATT
>DASSGT010000624.1:0-2320 GCA_035693345.1 Puia sp.
CGGGTTGATCCCGTATAATGGAGAAACGACTATAGGTAACAAAAGGGCTTTACGCTTTACGCTTAACGCTTTGCGCTTCAAGCTTTACGCTTTGCGCTTTTTAGCCTTAAGCTTTAAAATATTCTAAAATGAAAGCAATCATATTAAAACAATTCGGAGGCGTTGAAAATTTATCGATGATGGAAATGCCGATCCCCGAAGTAATGAAAGATGAAGTGCTGGTAAAAATAAAGTCTATCAGCATCAACCCGGTGGATGTGAAAACGAGGGCGGGTAGGGGAGTATCTGCCATTTTGAAAAATGATAATCCGATGATTCTGGGATGGGATCTATCCGGAAGAATTGAAAGGACAGGCCATGCGGTAAAAAATTTTAAAACAGGTGATGAAGTATTTGCGATGGTCCGGTTTCCGCAATCAGGAAAAGTTTATGCAGAATATGCATCTGTACCAGCTTCACAACTTGTAATAAAACCTGCCAACATTACACATGAGGAAGCTGCAGCAGCCTGTCTCGCAGCACTGACTTCCTGGGAGGCACTCACAATACATTATAAACTAAACCCGGGTGAGCGTGTACTCATTCACGCAGCCTCCGGTGGAGTGGGGCACTTCGCCGTACAAATGGCCAAATATATTGGGGCTTATGTGATCGGCACTTCATCGGCTGCCAATAAGGATTTTGTGTTGTCGCTGGGCGCTGATGAGCACGTTGATTACAAAGTGAAGCCTTTTGAATCTGTTGTAAGAAATGTCGATTTTGTGTTGGATTCGATCGGCGGAGAGTATGTTGACCGCTCATTGAAAACTATGAGAAAAGGCGCAACGATTGTAAGTATTGTTTCCGGGTTAAATGAATCGGTGAAAGAAAAAGCAGAAGCATTGGGAATGCAGGGATTCACTATGCGCGTAAAACCCGATGCAGTAAATATGCAGGAAATAGCTGACCTGTTGGAAAGAAAATTACTCGCATCACGTCTGCAAAAAATCTTTCCGTTCGATCAGATGGCCGACGCTCATCTGCAGATAGAAAGCGGACGAACTGTCGGAAAAATATCTTTATCTGTTTAATGAAAATACATTGGCCCCACCTTTACAGGGACAGGCGATGATCGATTAATATTGACAGTTTACAAAAGATCTTTACGCTTTACGCTTTACGCTTTACGCCTTACGCTTTAGGCTTTCCGATCCGCTCCCGTGAACTCCAGCATCCATCCCGGATATTCCGGAGGCAATGCACTTGCTTTATTTAATTTTTCGAGTTCGTCATTACTAAAACGCAAATCGATGGATTTCAGATTATCGTCGAGTTGATCCATTTTATTAGCACCAATAATCACTGAAGTAACAACAGGCTGTTGCAGTAACCAGGCCAGCGCAAGGCCAGCCACCGAAGTATTTTTTTCCTTCGCCATGGGTTGCAATAAATCTATGATGTCATACGCGCGTTCTTTGTTGATGGGTGGAAAATCAAAATTGGCTCGCCTGCCATCAGCTTCTTTTTCTTTGTCTCGACTATACTTTCCACTCAGCAGCCCCCCGGCCAATGGCGACCAGACCAACAATCCCACTTTTTCTTCCCGAAGCAAAGGAATGAGTTCTCTCTCCAGATCGCGACCTGCAATAGTATAATAAGCCTGCAGGGAAACAAATTTCGCCAGATCATGATAATGGCTGTAATCCAGTGCCTTCATCAGTTGCCATGCAGTTACATTACTGGCACCGATATAACGGACTTTACCTGACTGAACCAAGTGATCAAGCGCGGAAAGTGTTTCGGCAAAAGGAGTCAGCGGATCATAACTATGGATTTGATAGAGATCGATATAATCAATTTGCAGTCTGCGGAGACTTGCTTCTGCCTGCCGGATAATATGTTTTCTTGTTAATCCGCTGTCATTCGGTCCTTCACCCATTTTTGCGCGGACTTTGGTAGCAATGATCAGATCATCCCGGTGAAGCCCGAGGTTCCGGATAGCCTGGCCGGTCAGTTCTTCACTCCATCCCTCCGAATAAACATTAGCCGTGTCGATAAAGTTAATTCCACCGTCAATAGCCCTTTTTGTGAGTTCATCAACCTGCGCCTGTCCGAGATTACCAATAACCTGGAACCTTCCCTTTCCACCAAATGTCATTGTACCCAGGCACAATTCGGATACCCGAAGCCCGGTGTTCCCTAAGAGATTATATTTCATAATTTTTGCTGTGTGTTGAATATTACAGCACAGAAAAGAAAATGTTGATGTAAAAAATAATTTTTTTTTACCGTCAACCGTCAACCATCAACCATCAACCGTCAACCAAATCATCTCTCCAAT
>DASSGT010000625.1:0-3190 GCA_035693345.1 Puia sp.
GGCAATACCAGCCTGTATCACAAGTCCTGGCCGTTCCAGCCTGATCCTGTTTTGCAGGGCGTAGGCGGTTTGCAACTGCCCGATTCCGCCAATCAACAATTTGGGCTTTAGTGCGTTAAGACTCAATGTATGATTGTTGAGCCAGGTGGCCGTTTCACTGATTTCAATATCTGTTGCCGACAGCAGAAGCAGGTGCATATGCAAATATCCGGAAAGCTACCCAATCCGACCGATGCATTACCTTTGCAAAAATTTTCAGTGAATGGTCTTTCTGACAAGAATCGAACATTTTAATGCGGCACATAAATTATATAACCCCTCCTGGACAAGGGACAAAAACGAAGAGATATTTGGTGCTTGTGCAAATGAAAACTGGCATGGCCATAACTATGATTTATATGTGACGATTAAGGGGAATCCGGATCCTGAAACAGGGTTTGTGATGGATGTGAAAAAACTGAGCAACATTATTAAAGCGCGTGTCACCGAAAAACTGGATCATAAAAACCTGAATGAGGAAGTGGATTTCCTGAAGGGTCAGATGTGTTCTACAGAAAACCTGGTTGTTGGTATCTGGAATCAGTTGAAGACTCATTTGCCGGAGAATGTGACATTACACTCGGTTAAACTATATGAAACAGCACGCATATTTGTGGAATATTTCGGATAATCACTATGGAAAGAAAAACAGCCATTTTCAGAAGAGAACATTTTAATGCTGCCCACCGGCTATTTGTGCCCGGATGGACCGATGAGCAAAACTTTGAAAAATTCGGTAAATGTTCCAATCCGCATTATCATGGTCATAATTATGATCTCGAAGTGAAAGTAACGGGCGTGCCGGATCCGCTCACGGGATATGTGATCAATTTGTCAGATCTCTCATCCATCATTCAGAAAAATGTGCTTGCCCGATTTGATCATAAAAATCTAAACCTGGATACAAAGGAATTTGCGTCCTTAAACCCGACGGCAGAGAATATCGTATTTGTGATCTATGAAATCCTGCGAAAAGAACTGGACGATTCGCTGGGTCTTTCTGTTCGTCTATATGAGACAGAGAGAAATTTTGTGGAATACCCGGGTTGAGCGTAAGGCGCAAAGCGTAAGGCGTAAGGCGTAAAGCATTTCTTAGAGGAAGGTGTAAAGAATAAAATTTAATTCATTTTCAAACAGAGATTAAGAAATATATAAACAATAACTTTTAGAAAATTAAAAAATCAGGCCTTACGCTTTAAGCTTTGAGCCTTAAGCTTTCAAAATGTCTTATAAAAAAACAGAACAGTACGACGTACAAACGACCGATTTCCTGATGAGCAGGTATAAAGATATCCTCGGAAAGCTCGGTGAAGATCCCAACAGAGAAGGATTGGATAAAACACCGGAACGCGTGGCAAAGGCCATGCAGTTTCTTATGCAGGGGTATGAATTAGATGCAAATGCCATTCTCGATTCGGCCAAATTTCATGAGCCGATGAGCGAAATGATCATTGTGAAAGACATTGAAATTTATAGCTTGTGTGAACATCATATGCTGCCTTTTTTCGGAAAAGCACATGTTGCCTATATCCCAAACGGCTGGATCACCGGCCTGAGCAAGATAGCAAGGGTAGTGGATGTTTATGCACGACGGCTCCAGGTGCAGGAAAGACTGACCACGCAGATTTTACACGCTATCCGGGATACGCTGCAGCCGCTGGGTGCTGCTGTCGTGATTGAAGCTTCCCATTTATGCATGATGATGCGCGGAGTACAAAAGCAAAATTCAGTGACCACTACCTCAGCGTTTTACGGAGAATTCCAAAAAAATGAAACAAGGACGGAATTCATCAAACTGATATCTTCCGATCTGAATTAGACCCAAAGAAAGATTTTCTTTGTTGAGTCGGTGCTTTGTGGCAAATTTGTTTTTTAACCTCTAAGTCGAATATGAAGCACGCCTATGTATTTCCAGGACAGGGTTCGCAGTTCCCGGGGATGGGAAAGAGCCATTATGATAAAAGTGCTTTTGCCAAAAAACTATTTGAACAGGGTAACGAAATTGCCGGATTCCGGCTTTCTGATATAATGTTTACCGGTTCCGAAGCTGATCTGAAACAAACTAACGTTACACAACCAGCGATATTCCTTCACTCTGTTATTGCTTTCAAGACAGTCGATAATGCCCGGCCCGAGATGGTTGCGGGCCATTCACTCGGAGAACTTTCTGCGCTTGTGGCGAATAGCGTCCTAAGCTTTGAAGACGGTATGAAACTGGTGATCATTCGTTCATCCGCCATGCAAAAAGCATGTATTTCAAATCCGGGAACGATGGCCGCAGTGCTGGCACTGGAAGATGAAAAGGTAGAATCGATTTGCCGTGCAGTGGAAGCAGAGACAGGTGAAGTACTCGTCGCCGCAAATTTTAATTGCCCAGGTCAGGTAGTGATCAGTGGATCTTTAAAGGGAATCGAAATCGGATGTGAAAAGATGAAAGCTGCCGGAGCCCGCCGCGCGATTGTTTTGCCAGTGGGGGGTGCATTTCATTCGCCTTTGATGGAACCTGCACGTGAAGAATTGAAAATGGCGATCGAAAAAACGACGTTTTATAATCCGGCCTGTCCGGTCTATCAGAATATAGTTGGCAGGGCGGTGATGGATAAGGAAGAAATCAAAAAAAATCTCATCGACCAGCTCACAGGTCCTGTCCGCTGGACCCAGTCTGTTGTAGCCATGATTGCCGATGGAGCAACACATTTTACCGAAATTGGTCCGGGGAAGGTTTTGCAGGGCCTGATCGGGAAAATAGATAAGACGGCGCAAACACTCGGAGTTGAGTGAGCGTAAGGCGTAAAGCGTAAGGCGCAAAGCATAAGGCGCAAGGCGCAAAGTGTAAGGCCTTATCATTAGATATCGAAAAGTAACACTTAATAAATCCAGGGGGATTCTAATTATTACACCTAAAGCTTTACGCTTTGCGCTTTACGCTTTAAGCTCAAGAGAGCAATTCATCCACTCACTGCTGATATCCGCTCCGTATTTTTTATAAAAATCAATGGCCGGTTGATTCCAGTCAAGTACCTGCCACATCATTCCGCTGACACCCAAACGACGTGCTTCTTCAACAGTTGCGTCAAATAATTTTTTTCCAACTCCTTTACCACGAAATTCTTCGATTACAATTAAGTCTTCCAGATACAAACGGGTTCCT
>DASSGT010000626.1:0-2492 GCA_035693345.1 Puia sp.
GATCACTAAAAAAACAGTCTAATATTGCTCAGGAACAATTGGGATTGCTCATGTCTATTTTGGACGAGACCCTTGGGGGACTTCGTGTGATCAAGGCTTTTAACGCAGAGAAATTTCTGAAGAATAAATTCATTCAGACAAATAATTACCTCAATCATGTAAAGAATAAAATTATTTTCCGGCGTGATATGGCATCGCCCATGTCGGAATGATTAGGTGTTATTGTTCTTTGCTGTATTCTGTTTTTTGGAGGACAAATGATTCTCAGTCACAAATTCGCATTACAGGCAGAAGGCTTTATTGCTTATATCGCGATCTTTACCCAGATTATCAATCCGGCAAAATCTCTCTCAACCGCATTTTACAATGCTCAGCGTGGAACAGCCGCTATCAAGCGTATTGAAGAAATATTACATGCAGATATTGTCATCAGGGAACCGGAAAATCCGACTCCTTTCCGTTCGTTCGAAAAGAATATAGAATTTAAGAATGTAAGTTTTGCCTATGAAGGAGTAGAGGTATTGCATCATATTAATCTGAATATTGAAAAAGGAAAGACGATTGCGCTGGTGGGATCCTCCGGGGCTGGTAAGTCAACCCTGGCGGACCTGATTCCACGATTCCATGATGTAAGCGGAGGCGGATTATATGTGGATGATATTAATATAAAAAATTATTCCCTGCATTCCCTACGCGCACATATGAGCATTGTAACGCAGGAACCGGTATTATTTAATGACACGATTGCCGCCAACATTGCGCTTGGGACACCGGATGCCTCTATGGAAGAAATTGAAAAAGCTGCAAAAGTGGCCAACGCCCATCAGTTTATTATACAAAAAGAAAATGGCTATCAGACAAATATTGGAGACCGCGGTTCCAAACTCAGCGGGGGTGAAAGGCAAAGAGTTACCATTGCCCGCGCCGTACTAAAAAATCCTCCGATCCTGATTTTGGATGAGGCCACATCCTCCCTAGATACTGAAAGTGAAAGACTTGTTCAGGATGCCATAAATAATATGATGCAAAACAGAACCTGCGTGGTAATCGCCCATCGCCTCAGTACCATCCGGCATGCCAATGAAATCATTGTGTTACAACATGGTTCCATCGTTGAAAGAGGTACACATGAACAACTGGTTTCGCAGAATGGTTTTTATAAGAAGCTTGTGGATATGCAGGAGATCAAGTAGAGTGTGGAAGACTGGAAGTCTGGAAGTGGTATCTTAATATTTTCTGATTAACACTACCCCAATTATTAACAAAACCGCGCCGATAATTTTGCCGGCGGAAATTTCTCTTACCGCCACACCAAGCCATCCAAACTGATCGAATAAAATAGCGATGAACATTTGACCCGCCAGAACCAGACTGAATGATAACACCACGCCCAGTCTGGGCAGAACATAAACAATTCCGGCTACAAAAAAAGTTCCCAGTAATCCACCCGTCCAGATCCACCAGGGTGATTGGGAAGAAACGAATCCAAATTTAAACTGACCCGTTACAACCAGAAACAACATCAGTGCAACCGTGCCAACTGCAAAGGACACAAATGCTGACATCACGGGACTGTCGGCAGTTTTTGCCAGGCGGGAGTTGATAGCAGCCTGCATCGGGAGTATTGCGCCCAGTGCCAGCGCTATTATGATAAATAACAGGCGGGATTGCATATCATGCTGGAAACAAGAGGCTCAAAGGATGAAGCCTCATGCCTCTTGCCTCTGACTTATTTATTCATCGTTTGTTTAGCCTCTATGCTGAGCGTAGCGTGAGGAACCGCTTTCAATCTCGCTTTGTCGATCAGCTTACCGGTTACTCTGCAGATGCCATAGGTCTTATTTTCAATCCGCATCATTGCTTTTTCGAGATGATCAATGAATGTGATTTGTCGGCTGGCCATCTGACTCAATTGCTCACGTTCCATACTCATACTTCCATCTTCCATTGTCATATAACGGTTATCCGTTTCATCTCCTCCCATTTCATCACGTCTTGTGATAAGGCCCTGTAGGTAAGCCAGTTCTTTTTTGGCTGAATCCAACTTTTTAGTAATCAATTCCCTGAATTCTGTTAACTCTGAATCACTATATCTCATGGTGGGTCCGGTTTGTTCCTGCTGGTGAATATCCAGTACGGATTTTGTAAATTCCGGTTCATACTTACGAACCGTCTTTGTTTTAATATCAGGTATTACGACCTTAATCGCTTTCACCGGTGCTGCAACAGGCTTTTTGGGTTCTGGCTTCACCGTTACGGGACTTGTATTTTTTACCTGTTGCTTAAAAATCGGTTTTTTATCTTCCGTTTTTGTGGCCTTTGCAACGACTGGTTGCACAGGTTTCGCCGCCTGAGGCAAATGTGCTGCAGGAGATGGCTTAACCGGCGGGTGTGCGGTTACTACCGGCTTTTTCACCGGGGTATTTGCCACTGCCGACTTTTTTGTTGCCGGTGTTGCGGTTGCTACTTTTTTCGCCGGAACCACGGCTTTT
>DASSGT010000627.1:0-4598 GCA_035693345.1 Puia sp.
TATGAATCTTAAATACTAACCTTAAATAAATCAATATTATGGGTAAAATAATCGGAATCGACCTGGGTACCACCAATAGCTGTGTTGCCGTGATGGAAGGAAATGAACCTGTTGTGATCGCCAATGAAGAAGGGCGTCGCACCACACCATCCGTGGTCGCTTTTTTAAAAAACGGTGAACGCAAGGTGGGTGATCCGGCTAAACGCCAGGCCATTACCAACCCAACAAACACGATTTCATCCGTAAAGCGCTTTATGGGCCGCCGTTATGATGAAGTAACCAATGAAATCAGCCACTGGAGCTATAAGGTCGTGAAGGGTGACAACAATACTTGCCGAATTGACATAGAAGGCCGTCAGTATACTCCTCAGGAAATCAGCGCAATGATTCTTCAAAAAATGAAGAAAACTGCCGAAGACTATCTGGGTCAGGAAGTTACAGATGCTGTTATCACTGTTCCGGCTTATTTTAATGACGCACAGCGTCAGGCTACGAAGGAAGCAGGTGAAATTGCCGGATTAAACGTTCGCCGTATCGTGAATGAACCGACCGCTGCGGCCCTGGCTTATGGTCTGGACAAAGCGGGTAAGGATGAAAAAATTGCAGTATTTGACCTCGGCGGCGGAACATTTGACATATCAGTGCTTGAACTGGGTGATGGTGTTTTTGAAGTGAAATCAACCAATGGAGATACCCATCTGGGTGGTGATGATTTTGATAAAATTATCATCGACTGGCTGGCAGACGAATTTAAAAAGGACGAAAATATCGACCTCCGCAAGGATCCAATGGCATTGCAACGTCTGAAGGAAGCTGCTGAAAAGGCAAAAATTGAACTGTCATCTTCTACTGAAACAGAAATCAATCTGCCATATGTGACAGCTGTTGACGGAGTGCCTAAGCATCTGGTGAAGAAACTGACCCGTGCAAAATTTGAGCAGTTGTCAGATAAACTTTTCGAAAGATGTCTCAAGCCCTGTGAACAGGCCATGAAGGATGCCGGACTGAATGTTTCACAGATTGATGAAGTGATACTGGTAGGCGGAAGCACAAGAATTCCGAAAGTGCAGGAAATCGTTGAAAAATTCTTCGGAAAAAAACCAAATAAAGGTGTAAATCCGGATGAAGTTGTAGCCATCGGCGCTGCCATACAGGGTGCAGTACTGACTGGTGAAGTAAAGGATGTACTGTTGCTGGATGTAACACCACTGAGCCTTGGAATCGAAACAATGGGAGGTGTGATGACCCGGCTAATCGATAGTAATACAACCATCCCGTCAAAAAAATCTGAAGTATTCTCTACAGCGAGCGATAACCAGCCCGGTGTGCAGATACATGTGCTGCAGGGTGAAAGACCCATGGCGAATCAGAACAAGAGTCTTGGTATGTTTAACCTGGACGGAATACCCCCGGCACCACGCGGTGTACCGCAGGTTGAAGTAACCTTCGATATTGATGCAAATGGTATTCTGCATGTAGTTGCAAAGGATAAAGGAACAGGCAAAGAACAGAAAATTCGTATCGAAGCGGGTAGTGGTTTGAGCAAGGAAGAAGTCGAAAAGATGAAAGCTGAAGCCAAAGCCAATGAAGCATCCGACAAGGAAGCACGCGAACGTGTTGACAAACTCAATCAGGCGGATAGTTTTATTTTCCAGACAGAGAAACAACTCAAAGAACTGGGAGAAAAATTACCAGCCGATAAAAAGGCTCCGATTGAGTCTGCTCTCACAAAACTAAAAGAAGCACAGAAAGCGCAGGACATTGCAAAAATTGATGCTGCCATCGCAGAAATCAATACAGCGTGGACCGCAGCATCTGAGCATTTATATAAAGGTACTCAGGAAGGAGGTCCGCAATCTGCTGACGGGCAGCCTAACGGTAACGAACATTCGAACGCCGGCAAGAACGCAGAAAACGTCACTGATGCTGAGTTTGAAGAAGTTAAATGATTTTAACGGAAGAAATGGAGATAAGGGCTGACCAGTGCGTCAGCCCTTATCATTTAAGCAGTTATGCATGAATATCAACGTTGGACATGATATAATTTTTTATAATAAGGGTTTGACGCAAAGCAGATGCGTCGTATATTTGCATCGCAATTCAGAGCAATTAACAGTCTTGCAAGATCTAAACAGGTAATACACTTCTTTCTAACGATTCTTTTGTGTTCTCCTCTCATTGCTCCGATCTATTTTAATCTTAAAAAAGTAATTTTTATGAAACAAGTTGTAATGCCATCTATTGTACAGATGGACACCGAAACACTTAAGAAACTGACAACCGAAGTGAAGGAAACACTCGCAACCGGACTCGTGATGCCTGTGCAGAAGAAACGATTTGCAGTAGTGAATCTCTGGAAAATTCACCAGGGTATGAAACAGACATCCCGTATTACCAGAAAATGGGCAATCTAATATAGAATGATCGTCACTGCGACACGGATTGGCTCCGTGCAAGTTCGAAGTTATAAACACTGTAATCAAACACAGTGTTTTTTTTATTTCAGGAAGAAAGGAATTTGTAGCACTACATTATATCCAGCGCCTTCGCAAAAAAAGTACAGTTGAAAGGAAGAACCAGGATACTCACGCCGCCGATCACCTGGTACAGGCCAATAAAAGCAATCACCGAAAGAATAAATAGGACCCAGTAAAGACCTGTGTATTTCTTAGTGTTTTCCATGTGGTTTTTTGTTGCACAAATATATTCCAATTCCTCATTCTGTTCACGCCCTGACATTAATTTTATTACAAGTTGCTGTTTTGGTATTTTCGTGACCGCGTCTTCAATTTTAACAACCAGGAGTTTGAACTTCCATCCAGGATGAAAATACATTTTTACTTGCGCTTCAGTACAAAACCGGGTCAGGATCTTTACATCTGCGGAAATATCCCTGAACTGGGCTACCAGAATAAACTAAATACCCAGCCGGTTCTTATGAAATATAAGAGTCCTGACTTCTGGGAGATTACGATTGAACTGCCCGGATTACCCGTTGATCCTGTACAATACTACTACCAGCTGAAGATGGAAGACGGAAGCATGGTGCTGGAATGGGGCAATGACCGTGAATTAAGGCTCACTTCGAGTCACGATGACCTGCAGGTTTTCGATACATGGAACCATGCCGGTGAATATGAAAATACTTTTTATACAGCGCCTTTCCAGGAAATCCTGTTGCCACGACACTCTAAAAAATCCGGAAAGAAAACGCCCAAATCGTATACTCACATATTCAAAATAAAAGCACCTCTGCTCCATTCCAACGAGTCAGTATGTATTTCCGGCAATGGAAAAACGCTGAGAGAGTGGTCGA
The DNA here is from genome assembly GCA_035693345.1 of Puia sp. GTDB lineage: Bacteria > Bacteroidota > Bacteroidia > Chitinophagales > Chitinophagaceae > Puia. Next base: position 3,317 of record DASSGT010000627.1, read on the forward strand.
TGGCCGAACCGCTTATTCTCCACAAGCAGGGTAACTGGTGGATGATTGCTCTCAATCTGGCTGAATTATCCTTTCCTGTACACTACAAATACGGTGTATACGATACGAAGCATAAATCACTGATACATTTCGAAAATGGTCCTAACCGGACTCTCCTGGGTGATTCACGGGAAGGCAATCTGACGATCCAGCATGATGGGTTTATACGTCTTCCAAACAGTACATGGAAGGGCGCAGGAGTCAGTTTGCCGGTATTCAGTCTGAGAAGCAGGGATTCTCTCGGAACCGGTGAATTCTCAGATATCCGCCTGCTGGTGGACTGGGCCGGCAAAACGGGACTCAAACTGATCCAAATCCTGCCTGTGAATGATACGTCTGCTACAGGCAGTTGGCTGGACTCATATCCGTATGGTGCTATTTCTGCATTTGCATTACATCCACTGTATTTGAATCTGCAGGAAATGGCCGGTAAGAAAAATGCAGCTCTTATTAAGCCGCTGAAAAAAATACAAAAGCAGTTAAATGTTTTACCCGATCTGGATTATGAGGCCGTCATGCGGACTAAAATTGAGACTGCGAAAGAAATATTTGCTGCCGAGAAAGAAAGTTTTCTCGCTGATGAAGATTTTACCCAGTTTTTCAGCCAAAATAAAACCTGGCTGGTTCCTTATGCAGCATTTTGTTATCTAAGGGATTCAAATAACACGGTTGATTTCAGCAAATGGAAAACGTTCGGACGGTATACCAAGCTGGCGGTTGATAAACTTGTGTCACCCCAATCCAAACAATACGACCAGATCGCCTTTCATTACTTTGTTCAATATCATCTTTACCGGCAATTAAGAAAATCGGTTTTGTATGCACATGAAAACGGAATCGTTCTGAAAGGAGACATTCCCATTGGTGTTTACCGGCACAGCTGCGATGCCTGGGTGTCACCCGAGTTATACCATTTGGATATGCAGGCCGGTGCACCACCTGATCCCTTTGCCGTAAAAGGACAAAACTGGGGATTCCCGACTTATAACTGGGAACGAATGGCCAAAGATTCTTTCCAATGGTGGAAAAACCGATTTTCCCAAATGGCCATTTACTTTGATGCATTTCGTATTGATCATATTCTCGGCTTTTTTCGAATATGGAGCATTCCCGTTTCTCAGATAGAGGGAATCATGGGACATTTTGAACATGCTATTCCTGTGCACCGGATTGAATTCGATGAAAGAAATATTTATTTTGATAAAGAGCGGTACACGAAGCCCTTTATCAACGAAGCCGTCTT
>DASSGT010000628.1:0-2962 GCA_035693345.1 Puia sp.
TTATAGGGTACTTTACCTGCCTTACGTTACACTGATCTGGGGAAACTCTGCGGAAAATAGAAAGGGCAGAAGAAAACGCAGTAAAAGCAATAACATACAGAAATACAAAGGTAGTATATTTATCTGAATATTCCGAATCCCCGGGTCAAATCCACTACAGGCCCCCGTTTTGATGACTATCTGTACCGTGTAAACGCGTCTTTAATTATGTTGAAAATTCTTTACTCAATTTTTCTTTCCTTTTTATTCTTTGGGCTGAAAGCCCAGGACCCCATGCTCTTTGACAAGCCGGAAGCCCAACAGTCATCCTTATTCGCCAGTGCTTCATCGGACAAAGACGCTCAAATCACCTTCTCTAAAACCAAACCGTCAACAATTCAAGACCAACAGACATCTGCCAACCGCCAACTGCCAACTACCAACTTCAAAGGACCGATACAAACAGAATCCGGATTGGTAACCGGTTATTATAACAATAATTCTTCTGTAACAGTTTTCAAAGGAATTCCCTTTGCTGCACCACCCATTGGTGACCTGCGATGGAAAGCACCACAACCGGCGAAACCATGGAAAGGAATAAAAGAATGCATTTCATTTGGTCCAAGCCCAATGCAGCCAAAACCGGTTTCGTTCTTAATGATCGGACCGGAATTTGTGGTGCCCCAGCAACCGCTTAGCGAAGATTGTCTTTACCTCAATGTATGGACGGCTGCTAAATCCGCAAATGAAAAAAGACCCGTTATGATCTGGATTTATGGTGGCGGATTCCAGACCGGCGGATCAGCAGCAGCCGGATATTCTGGCGAAGCACTGGCTCTGCAGGGAATCATTTTTGTTTCTTTTAATTATAGATTAGGCATTTTCGGTTTTCTCGCACATCCTGATTTAACAGCCGAATCTGATCATCACAGTTCAGGCAACTATGCACTGATGGATATGATCGCTGCAATTAACTGGGTGAAGAAAAACATCAGGGCATTTGGTGGAGATCCGGATCGTATTACCATTGCAGGACAATCAGCAGGATCAGCAAGTGTCAATTGTCTGCTCGCTTCTCCTCCTGCCCGTGGATTGTTTCAGGGCGCTATCGGTGAGAGTGGCTCCTTCGTTCTTGAAAATCCAATTCTTCACATGAACTCCCTGGCAGTCGCAGAAAAAGATGGTCTGCGGATAGCAAATAAATTAAATGCCTCAGACCTGAAAACACTTCGGGCAATTCCTGCTGACGAATTACAGAAAAGCGCGGGTGGCTTTTTTGCACCTATTGTGGACGGGTATATTTTACCCGAAACAGTTGCCGATACATATAAGAAGAATCAGCAAACCCATGTGCCCCTGCTCACCGGCTGGAACGGAGACGAAGGATTTGTATTCGGTATATCCAGTAAAGAAGATTTTGCAAAGCAGGCAGTTGCTTTTGGTGCCGACTCCAGTCTTTTTAGAAAATATTTTCCTTCGTCATCCGATTCAGAATCGGTTGCTTCCCAGATCGCACTGGCTGTTGATAAAACGATTGCCATTTCACAATATCAATGGGCACTGAAACAAAATGCAAGTGGCAAACCGAACACTTTCCTCTATGTCTTTACGCGCAAACCGCCTGCAACAGGTGACAAAAAAAAATTCGGCGCTTATCATACAGCTGAGATCGGATATGCATTACACACGCTGGACAGCATCAGGCGTGACTGGGAGCCGGTGGACCGAAGGTTGGAGAAACTCATGTCTGCCTATTGGGTTCAATTTGTAAAAACGGGAAATCCAAACCAGCCCGGCCTCCCGGTCTGGGGATCGTTTTCCGATCAGGCACCGCATTCCATGATTTTCGGAGATTCAAGCACAGCAAGGCTTTTACCGAATAAAGAGGCGCTGGATTTTTTATATAAAAGTTATCCGGGGAAATGATTACGATGATATAACACAGGATTTTTAAAGAGTCCATGCCCTGTTAAATGAATCCGCTATCTTTCGGAGAAATAACGAATTTTTAAGCCCCTTTCGCCAAGGCTTTTAACTTGCTCTATAATGTGGTTTAAAATAAAATTTGTTTTTATTTTCTTTTTCATACCCTACTGCCTGTCGGCACAAACCACACTTTGGAAAAATCTTCCGATCGACAGTCTGAAAGATCTCACGGATATTATCAATGAAATCCGTCACAAGGATGTCAGAAAAGAAATGGAGGAAAGAAACAAACATCGTATTCAGATCGGCGTTTTTCCCGCCATCGGTTATACATTGCAAACAGGGTTCGCGGTTGTTGTCAGCGCAAATGCCGTCATTTATAAAAAGCACCGGTCGGCGAAAGACTCTACAAGTTTGCCTTCGACGATATCCGCCAGTATTTCCTATTCGCAAAAGGAACAGGTCATCCTGCCGGTTCAGGCAACTTTGTATTTTAATAACAACAAAACGATTTTAATTTCCGACTACCGTTATCTAAAATATCCCACATATACATTTGGTCTCGGCCCGAATACCACACCGCAGGATTCTACCCTGCTCAGCTATCAGTATTTCAAATTCCATCAGTCCGTTTTATTCGAGGTTCATCCGCATGTATATATTGGAGCCGGATATATCATGGATTATTTCTGGAATGTGCGGCAGGTGCATGATGAGCAAATGCCCACGGACTTTCAGACATACGGTTCCACACCCATGTCTTTTTCTTCCGGCGTGTCACTGAATTTTATGCGTGATACAAGGGACAATACCATCAACGCCTATAAAGGCGACTATATCAATTTTGTGCTGGCGCCCCGGTTACAATTCCTTGGTTCAAATGCAAACTGGACGACCATGGTAGCGGAATACCGAACTTATATCCGTTTTCCACGCAGTTCACCCAATATACTCGCCTTATGGAGTTATAACTGGCTGACTTTGGGTGGTACGCCACCCTACCTGATGCTTCCGAGCACAGGCTGGGACAAAACATTTAATACGGGCAGAGGATATA
>DASSGT010000629.1:0-2016 GCA_035693345.1 Puia sp.
TCAAATTTTGGCGATATCGATAACGATGGGTATTTGGATTTTTATCTGGGCACCGGAAACCCGGGACTGAAATCTGTTATTCCCAACAAAATGTTTAAGAATATACAGGGCAAACGTTTTCTGGATGTGACCCTGTCAGCACGTGTGGGCAATTTGCAAAAAGGACATGCCGTGTCTTTTGCCGATATGAACAATGATGGCAGCGAAGATATCTTTATCAAAATGGGCGGAGCCTATTCCGGAGATGCCTATGCAAATTCATTTTATCTGAACCCGGGACAAAATAACAATCACTGGATCAATCTGACTTTACACGGAACGGTTTCCAATAAAGCGGCGATCGGTGCGAGAATAAAAGTAACCTTTAAAGAAAACGACACGCTCCGTTCTGTGTACAGGGACGTAAATTCCGGCGGAAGTTTTGGCGCAAATCCGCTGCGTCAGCACATTGGCATAGGCCAGGCAACTGCCGTTAAAAAAATAGAAATCAAATGGCCCGTCACGGGCAAACTGCAGATTTTTGAAAACGTTCCGGTGGATGTGAATATAAATATTACAGAAGGCGACAGCACATTCAGCACGTACAATCTGGCGCGACTCGATTTTACAAAAAAAGGACCGGGTCTGATCAGATGCTCTCCCGCTCCGGTTGCTGTCAGGTCTGGAAAATGATCATGAATTTGTTTAACTTTTTTGAAATTCGTTATGATGGGTAAATTCAAAATCCTTTTTGCCGCATATATTTTTCTCTGCCTGTGCTCTTATTCAAAATGGGCAAATGCACAGCAAAAGGACTATCCGATCCGGACTGTTTTATTTACACAGGTAAAACTCAATGACCAGTTCTGGCTTCCCAGAATAGAGGTCAACCGGAAAGTGACCATACCCACTTCGTTTGCACGTTGTGAAAGCACGGGCCGTGTAAACAATTTTGTGATGGCGGCACAGAAGAAAGGAAAATTCTGCACGAAATATCCATTTGACGATACCGATATTTATAAGACCATTGAAGGTGCCTCATATTCTTTAGCAGAATATCCGGATCCGTTACTGGATAAGTATATTGACTCATTAATCGTCATTATCGGCAATGCACAGGAACCGGATGGCTATCTGTATACGGCAAGAACCATCAATCCCAATGAACCGCATAGCTGGGCAGGAAAAGAAAGGTGGGAAAAAGAAAGAGAGTTGAGTCATGAGCTGTACAATGCCGGACACTTATACGAGGCCGCTGCTGCTCATTACCAGGCAACCGGAAAAACCAGTCTTCTAAATATCGCATTGAAGAATGCCGATCTGGTCTGTTCCGTATTCGGACCGGATAAAAAACATGTCGCACCCGGACATGAAATCATTGAAATGGGACTGGTGAAACTATATCGCATTACAGGCAAAAAAGAATATCTCTACACAGCGAAATATTTTATTGAAGAACGCGGCCATTTCAAAGGATATGATTCAACCAGCAGGGATCTCTGGAAAAACGGTGCTTACTGGCAGGACAAAATTCCGGTGGTGGATCAGGAGGAAGCAGAAGGACATGCCGTTCGTGCCGGGTATCTGTATGCGGCCGTGGCTGATGTGGCCGCATTAACAGGAGACGACAGCCTGCTGCGCGCAATTGATAAGATCTGGAACAATGTGGTGGACAAGAAAATGTATGTGCAGGGTGGCGTGGGCGCGATTGGAGATGGAGAACGCTACGGGGTCAACTATGAACTGCCGAACGCGACAGCTTACAATGAGACCTGTGCCGCCATTGCGTTGGTTTATTGGAACGAGCGCATGTTTCTGTTACATGGAGACGCAAAATATATCGACGTCCTGGAGAAGTCATTATACAACGGACTCATATCCGGAGTCGGTCTCGATGGCAAATCATTTTTTTATACGAATGCAATGCAGATCAAAAACAGCTTTCAGCATCCTTCCATGGAAGCCACACGCTCCGGATGGTTTGAATGCTCCTGCTGTCCTACGAATCTGGCCAGATTTATCCCCTCGCTTCCGGGA
>DASSGT010000630.1:0-6403 GCA_035693345.1 Puia sp.
CCGCTGTTGTTGTGGGGGTCTGTTCTCTCTTGGTTGTTGCGGAGATTTATTATCTCTTCTGTGTTGTGGAGGTCCGGGCTTGTTGTGTCTTTTTTTCTTGTCGGCATTATCCAGCGTTTTCAAACTGAATTGTCCTGTCAGATCAACATTCACCAGTTCTTCTTTTGGTTTACCGGTTGCTTCTACAGCGCCCAGATCATCCGGAATTATATTCTGTTTGTTGAGATTTTTAATTTGCTTTACCCGCTCGATCAGCAACGGGTATTGTTTATTGCTGTCAGGTAATACATACCACATCAGATACTTGAAAATATCCTTTTTGACCAGTAGGGCCGTTCCCTTCGCGACCTGTAATGTGTCGGCGTTATCAGGAAACTGTTGTAATGCATCGAGATAAGTATCCAGTTCATAATTCAGACAGCATTTTAATCTGCCGCACTGACCGCTGAGTTTACTTTGATTGATGGAAAGATTCTGGTAACGGGCAGCCGTAGTATTTACGGATTTAAAATCAGTAAGCCAGGTTGAACAGCATAGTTCACGTCCACAACTCCCAATCCCTCCCACCTTCCCTGCTTCCTGCCTTGCCCCTATTTGGCGCATTTCCACCTTCACGCGGAATTCGGAAGCGAAAATTTTTATCAGTTCCCGGAAATCCACCCGGTCGTCAGCGATATAATAGAAGGTCGCTTTGCGGCCGTCTGCCTGAATTTCCACCTGCGACACTTTCATATCCAGTTTTAACTGGCGTGAAATAGCACGCGAGCGGATGACAGCCTCTTTTTCACGGGCTTTGTTTTGCTTAAGCAAATCCAAATCACGATCGGAGGCACGCCGCAATACTTTCTTCATGTCAGGGTGAAATTCTTCCACTGACTTCTTTTTCATTTGTATCCTGACAAGCTCTCCCGTTAAACTTACTTCGCCCACATCGAATCCACTGACTCCCTCCACACTCACCATTTCTCCCTTCTCAAAAATCTGTGTGGTTGTATTGCGAAAAAAATCTTTACGACTTCCCTGACTGAAACTTACTTCCATTACCCGGCATTCTGTGGCAGGATCATGGATTGGAAGGTTTGAGAGCCAGTCATATACATTCATCCTATTACAACTTCCGGTACCGCAACTCCCGTGGCTCTGGCATCCGCCTGGTTTGCCATCGGCAGTACCACAATTAGAACATCCCATATATGTATATATTAACCAGCAAAGTTGACAAATATACTCCTTTCTAGGTCACTACCGTTTCTTCCCGGTTTGCCAGGATATGATAGAGACGGATAGTCAACGCATGAAAAAGCATTTTAGCGTGTGCATTGCGTTCAATGAAATAAATTGATTTATTAACTTCTTCAGCTATAGACCTCTGGGCGGAGAGGTCAGCGATCTTATTTAATCTCAATGCAAAGTCCTTTTCGGATTCGGGTAAATCTGCCAGCGCCGCATCAGACATGCGCAGTCTGACCGCCTGTTCCAGCAAATGACTGAAATACTGTAGAAATTGTTTCTGTTTTTCCCGCCCTGTTTTAGCAATTTCTTCCACCCATTTTACCTGGGCAACCGGTCCTGACCGTAAAACAGCGTTTAACCATTCCCGTAATAAAGACTGCCAGTCGTCCTGACCATGCTGCAATTGTCTCAGGGCCTCCCGGTAATTCTGTTCGCTGACAGCGGCCAGTTGTCTTGCCTGTTCGGGTTGGACTCCTGCACGGGAAACCAATGCTTCCTGGATTTCTCTTACCTCTGGTCTGGGCAGCCGGATGATTTGTACACGCGAAAGAATGGTGGGAAGAATGAGAGATTCGTTTTCTGTAACCAATACGAAAAGTGTGTCCGGTGGTGGCTCTTCAATCAGCTTCAGTAATTTGTTTCCCTCATTGCCGAGATATTCCGGCATCCACATGATGAGAATTTTGTATCCGCTTTCAAAACTCTTCAAACTGAGTGTACGGTTGATCTCATTGCATTCATGGGCGGAAATGTTACCCTGTTTATTGTCTGCATTGATCTGTTGCAACCAGTCGAAAATGGTTCCATACGGATAGAGCGAAATGAATTCTCGCCATTCGATCATATAATCCGCGCTTACCGGTTTGTCACCTGACTTACGAGAAACCACTGGAAATACATAATGTATATCAGGATGAATTAATCGTGCAGCTTTCTGACAGGAGGGACATTCATTACAGCTGTCTGTAGGAAATGGTTTTCCTGGTTCAGCATTGGTTACCTTTTCACAAACGATATATTGTGCGAATGCCAATGCCAATGGCAGACCGCCTGCGCCTTCCGGGGCATTCAGCAGCAATGCATGACTCAACCTGTTGTGCTCGACGAGGCTGCGGAGCTTTGCCTTGATTTCGTGCTGGCCAATCACCTGGTTAAATACCATCCCGTTGGTCAGAATTAATTGAGGTGAGAGGTGATCTCTTCGCTCATTGGAGTGATCTTACTATTGTAGACGCCAATGAGTTTGCCGTTTTCATCAATCAGGAATTTGGTGAAATTCCATTTGATTACCGGAGCCGGTGTGCCCAATTTGATAGCTTCTTCCGTCAGATATTTAAATAACGGGGATGTGTTTTCACCTACCACATCGGATTTGGCAGCCAGGGGAAAAGTCACACCATAATTCTTCTTGCAAAACTCACTGATTTCAGCATTTGTACCGGGCTCCTGTCCACCAAAATCATTAGCCGGGAATCCGACAATCACCAGTTTGTCCTTGTACTTGTCATATAATTTTTCAAGATCAGCATACTGAGGCGTAAAACCGCATTTCGAAGCCGTATTTACGATCAATAATTTTTTCCCTTTGTATGTTGACAGGTCAATGGTTCCACCATTCAGTGCCGGCACTTTAAAATCATACACACTAACACTCGAGTGTATCATAAACAGAATTGGAATGATCAATAATCTTAACATAAAATATAATTTTTATAATCAATGTTTCACTATCAAAGTTAAGTGAATCACGGGATATCACTGGTGCTCATAACAACCCAGATCGCTCAGCGTGACTGTCCTGGGATCACCATTCAGATCGATGTTGATTCCGGAATTCGCAGCCTTGTTCAGGGCAGGTGAACCGGATTGTAGTTGGAAGTTATATGTATTAGCCGGCGTACCGGTTGCGATAAACAAGGGATCGGTATTTAACCATAAGAAACTGCTGTCGATATTCGCAGGATAATTTTGTTGTTTCAGAATTGTATGATCGAATAGGACATTAAATACGGTGTTTCCCTGTTTTTGTACAATTGCCTCATCCGGAATACTTTCACTTCCCCAGAAAATACAATTTATAAATCCTGCGTTTAAATCACCGGTTGTGATCTGACTGCCATTCTCACCGGAATTCGAAACTGTCAGCACAGGTTGCTGATGAAAAAGCAGGTTTGTTGAATATGAGGCTACAGTGCAATATTCAAACTGATACGCACCTCCCAGTCCAATCACGATATTTTGTCCGCAATTACTTATCAAGCAATTCACTGCGTGAATGCTGGACTGAACGGCGAGGATACCCTGAGTCAGAGAATTATTGATGATGCACTGGTTTAATGAAAGCTTAGGATTTAAATCATTACTGGGACCTTCTGTAACCAGCGTCTGGTTTCCGTTCTGAAGCACTGCATAGTTCAGTATATTATCCCTGCTATTTTGTCTGAAAAAAATGCCTGGCCATGAGCCGGGATAATTAGCATAGGGAAGATCCAACCTGTCGCCGGTAAAATAAACTCTCTGGCTGCTAAGCGAGTCACCCAATACTTTGAGGCTTCCATCTACATAGATAGGGGCATCTGCGTGTATATATATATGTGTCCCGGGTTGTATGGTCAGGGTCGCGTTACTGTCAATTGTCAGACTTCCATAAATCACATAGGGGAGGTCGTTGGGCCAGATCGTATCGTGTTGAATGGCCAGGTTTTTTAGAAAATGCGCATTTTGACTCCAGGCGCTCAATCGCACAAACTGTTCCTTACCATTATAACTGATCCTTATACTATCTTCCAGATGAAAGGGGATTGGTCCCGATCCAGCCTTGATAAAGACGGTTACAAAAATAATCAGGCTATCGTTTGCCGGTAAACTAAGATTAGTTACTTCCGGGCCGGGACTTCCATCAATATTTATTATAAAGGGAGATGAAGTACCGCCAGCCAGGCCGACAGATGTCAGGGTTATACCGAAGTCGTTGTTATTTATCAACTTAACCTGTTGTGTCACAGTAGCTGTTGCGACAAAAACGGTATCGAAACCAACTGTGTCGGCGGAAAGAAAGAGGTGTGCGTTTCCATTTTGATTTGATTGCTTTTGGCAGGAAATCATCAGACTGCCAGCTAAAGCCGATAAGAGCAGGAATTTGAACATCCAAACAAAAATACTCTTTAAGCCCAAAGTGTAAAGCACAAAGCGTAAAGCTTTTTAAATTCAGGAACTTGAATTTGGTTTATTTTTTGTGTAATTATATTGAATCACATTGCACATCGCGGTTTTCTTCCAAAAACAGGGCCTTATGCTTTGCGCTTTCCGCTTTTAACTTAAGAAGAAACCGTATGTGCCAGACAGGCAATACTGACTTTCACACCGGGAGATTCTAAAAGAACCCGGGCGCACGCTTCCAGGCTGGCACCGGTCGTAACAACATCGTCCACAAGCAAAACATGTTTTCCTGAAATTTTATGGGGATCGCGTATTTCAAAGGTCGACTCCATATTCTTCCACCGCTGAATCCGGCTTTTATGTGTTTGAGTTTCTGTTTTCTTTATACGGAATATGGCATCATTAATAACCGGAATTTTTAATTTTTGTGATACCCCGTTTGCAATTAATGAGGCCTGATTGTATCCCCTCTTTTTTTCTCTCGAGGCATAGAGTGGCAATGGAATAATCATTTCACAATCGCTAAAACGCGATGAACGTTTTAAGGATTCGCCCATCTGCTGACCATAATATATACCGATTTCTTTTCTTCCTTTATACTTCAGCAGATGGAGACTGCGCTGCACCTTCGATCCGCCAGTAAAGTATAAATGTGCAGCCGCCGAATATATTTGCACACGGCCCCAAAAAATTTTCTCTATGGGATTTTCTGTAAAAAATTCGAAATGCGTGACGGGCATGGATGACTGGCAATGAATACAAAATAATATATTTTCAGAAAGCAGGTCACTGCCACATCCGCAACAGACGTGTGGAAAGAAGAGATGTAAAACCGACCGGATAAATAGAACGCGCGATGTCATTTGTTCATCTGCACCAATCGCAAAGCCCTAAAATAAATATTTGTACACTTCTTCAACCTTACCCATCAAAATCACTTCTATCTGGTGAGGATGATTCTTTAAACCTTTCTGATTGTATTTTGAGACGAGTATTTTACTGAATCCCAGTTTCTCTGCTTCTGCTATTCGCTGACCGATTCTGTTTACTGCACGAATCTCTCCATTCAATCCGACTTCACCTGCAAAGCAGGTATCAGATGCCAGCGGAACATCTTCGAATGAACTTAACAAAGCACAAAGCACTGCCAGATCAATGGATGGATCTTCCACTTTCAAACCACCTGCAATATTTAAAAAAACATCTTTTATACCAAAGTGAAACCCCCCTCTTTTTTCAAGTACTGCCAACAAAAGCTGAAGCCTTCGCAGATCAAAACCGCTCACGGTTCTTTGCGGTGTTCCGTAAACGGAAGCCGTTACGAGGGCCTGTACCTCAATCAACAAAGGCCGCTGCCCTTCTATGCTTGCGGCGATTGCACTTCCGCTGAGATGTTCTTCTTTTTGGGTTATGAGTATCTCACTCGGATTATTTACTTCCTGCATTCCTTCATCTGTCATTTCATAAATACCGAGCTCTGCGGTACTGCCAAAACGATTTTTTAAAGTTCGCAGAATGCGATATGTATAATGGCGATCCCCTTCAAACTGCAGCACCGTATCAACCATATGTTCGAGAATTTTCGGACCAGCAATATTTCCATCTTTGGTAATATGACCGATCAGAAAAACGGGTGTTCCCGTTTCTTTTGCATATCGTTGAAATTCTGCTGCGCATTCGCGGATTTGTGAAACGGTACCAGGTGTGGATTCGATATATGACGATTGTAAAGTCTGAATGGAATCGACAATGACAACCTGCGGATTTAGTTTTTTTATTTCCTGGAAAATAGCCTGAGTGGATGTCTCAGTAAGAAGATAAAAATTATCCCTGTTTTCCATCAGCCGATTTTTTCTCACCTTCAGACGGTCGGCGCGCATGCGAATTTGCTGTTCACTTTCTTCGCCACTGATATAAAGAGTTACGATATTCTTTAACATCAATCCTATCTGAAGAAATAAAGTGCTTTTTCCGATGCCTGGTTCACCTGCTACCAGAACTAAACTTCCGG
>DASSGT010000631.1:0-2093 GCA_035693345.1 Puia sp.
AAGCAAAGTTGAAAAACATTAAATGGAGTTTGAAATCTTGTTCTACCTCAGCCATCAAACCTCCCTCCCTCCTGCCTCCTTCTTCCTGCCTGCTTAAACAAGCAACAAATGAACGGTTTTCATAATATCACCAATCCGGTCAGGATTGATGGTGTAATGAATGAACTTGCCATCGCGCTCGGTTTTGACGATGCCGGCCCGGCGGAGGATTGCGAGGTGTTGTGAAGCAACGGATTGCTCCAGTCGAAGATGGATATATAGTTCAGTGACTGTGAGCTTTTTATGCTCATCGAGAATACGTACGATCTGCTGCCGGAGTTTGTGATTCAGGGCGCGGAGAATCATCGCGGCCTTCTTTAAATTGATAAAATCTACTTTCACTGCAGCGTCTTCCCCGCCCTGGGCATTGAGGACCATCCAATAATTACTGCTTGTACCGCTCATACAGTTCTTTCGGTTGAAGGTTTAAAAAAATTGATCTGTATTGGATTCTATCCGGAAATATATGACAAGCAGAATATCCAAAGAAATTGTAATATAGAATTTTTTTCAATAAGAGAAGAATTCTTTCAGATAAACAGGCTCTGAATACACCGGATCAGCCCAGGTTTTAGAGTCAAAATCGGACTGGGCAAGCCTTGCAAATGCCTGTATCAGATTGGATTGTGGTTCGAAAATGGCATGGGAAGAATCTGTCATTTTTTTCCATTTTTCAGCTCCGGTTCCAAAGAAGATGATTGGATTGACCGCGAGTTCGGATTCAAATGCAGTTTTATCTAATATCAGGGCCTGGGGCTGGAGGATAGTTGACAGTTGGCGGTTGGCAGTTGGCAGATTATCGTTGACGGTTGATGGTTGACGGTTGACGTTTGACAGATCGTCGTTGACCGATGACCGTTGACCGTTGACCGGGTCTGTTCGATAAAGGGCAGTGAAGACTTCTTCCCTTCTCGCATCAATCATGGGACAAATCAGTGCCTGTTTCTCTATGGCAGAAGAGATCATGGATTCAGCCATCACCCGCAGGGTATTTTGAGTAATCATGGGGATTTTCAGCGCATAACAAAACCCCTTGGCGGCGGCCATCCCGACCCGCAAACCTGTGTATGATCCGGGTCCAGCGACAACAGCCACGGCTTCCAGGTCCCGAACAGTTATCCTGGCGTCTGACAAAATCCGCGCAATAGCCTGGTGCAGCCAGCTGGCCGATTCTTTCGCTATTTTATTTTCTTCCGAAAACAATACCTCTGCTCCTTTGCAGAGTGCTGTTGTTCCGGTTTCCTGTGAGGTATCTATTAGAAGAATCATATTCTAAGCTTAAAGCCAAACGCGTAACGCTTAACGCCAAACGTGTAACGTCTAAGCGCAAAACACATTTGCATCCCGCAGGTCGGGATCATTTTCAAACTCAACCTGCACCTTCCTATATTCCTTACCCTTCCACGTTCGCCACACTAATCAAAGAAGGAGAAACCTCATAAACCGGATCCTTCAACGAAAGTCTTTTCAGCAATTCCACGATCCGGATTAGTCCTATCATCTCTCCCCATTCAAACGGTCCATAGGGGTACCCCGTTCCGAGTTTCATAGCAATATCAATCTCCTCCTTACTGCTGGTACCTGCTTCCCAGGTAAAATAAGCTTCATTAATAATCATCGCCAGAATACGGGCAGATACAAAACCCGGCGCATCTTTTACAAATATCAATTCTTCCCCTATGAGTTGTCCTGCCTTTATTTTCATTTCTTCGTTCGCGGAGGCTTCCAGACAGTTTCCTTTCAAAAATCCGGGCCATCCGTTCATACGAATCAAATTCGGATGAATCCGTTCGAGCGTGTCCGTTACGGAATGCACGAATACCGGTTTGGGTAAGAGTTTCGCGAGCATTTCATTCCTCTCAGGAGTATTTTCAAAACACAGATCCATAAAAGCATCAGCGATATGGTTTGACCACAGGGAAAGGTTTTCAGAAAACAAAACTTCGTGTTTCCTGAAAAAAGGAGAAAGGGCCATTTCTTCCTTCTGCAGATCACTGGCAAGAACGGCAAGGATCATGGTTCCGTTCTTTAAGTGGCTGAAACGAACTGTCTGA
>DASSGT010000632.1:0-6406 GCA_035693345.1 Puia sp.
CATTGTTGAATCTAAATGGCCGGTAAACATTTTCTTTGTCATCAACTAGAAGAATAATATCGCAACTGCATTGATGAAATCAGGAAGGAATAAAGAGGCGCTGGAGATCTTCGGAGAACTAATGAAATATCAGAAGCCTGCAGACGAACTATTGTATAATATAGCGAATACATATTCCGAAAACCAGAACTATGAAAAGGCACTGGATTATCTGAGAAGAATTCAGAAACTGGATTTGGAGAAGTTCATCTCGCTGACAAAATTGTTTATAAATATAAAGCGATACGATTCGGCAGGATTTTATTTGAATAGGGCAAGAAATTTATATCAGGAGAGGAAAAATGATGTACCTGCTGTAACCAGGAGTATCATTTTAAAATATTCGGGGGATCTCCAATCCGTAGCCGGAAAATATTCGGAGGCGCTAAAGGATTATCAGTCTGCCATTATCAGCCTGGACGCTTCGTTTGCTGACACCGCAATAACCGCCAATCCGGAATCATTTTCCGGGTTGCAGAACTTTTTTTTCCTTTTTGAGACACTCATCGCGAAAGCATCCCTTCTTAGTAATCAAAATAGCCCGGGTAAAAAAAGTGACAATCTTTCATTGTCAATACAAACATATGGTTCGGCTTTATCTCTGGCAAGGCATATTGAAAAAACCTATTTTTCTGATGATGCACGCCTGTTTTTAAAAACAAAAGTAAATCCAGCGACAAGAGATGCCGTAAACGCTGCCGTCCGGTTGTATGGCATATCAAAAGATCCGAAATATATAAATATAGCCTTCGGTTTTGTAGAGAATAATAAATCAACGGTTTTACAGACAGGACTAAAAAATCTTGAACTGTCATCTTTGCCCGGTCTCCCCCTCAATCTCATTTCAGAAGAGAAAAAATATAAAACCACTCTTGCCCGACTCAGCATCCAGGCTTCTTTATTAAAAGATAGTCAGTCACAAGTCGCATTGCAGACGGAAATTCGTAATACAGAAATTAAGTTATCAGCTGTCCAGGATAAGCTGGATGAATACCCGCTATATCATCGTTTGAAATATTATAATTCGTCAATTGACCTGGATAGCCTGAAAAATATGTTGAAAGGAAACGATGAAGCCATTTTGTCCTACTATTATACAACTACGAGCCTGATCTGTTTTTATATAACAAAAGAAGCTACTGGTTTTTCATCGACTCCACTGGATAGTACGCTGTTTTCAACAATCTTTTCTTTGAGAAAAGAATTACAGTCTCCCCGGGCTTCCGGCAGAAAGAATCTGATGATGGCAGGATCGGCGTTATTCAAACAATTAATAGCGCCTGTATTTGGAATAATAAGAAATAGGAAGAGACTTGTCATCATTCCTTTTAATGAAATAAGTTTTGTGCCATTTGAAATGCTGGTGGACACAACAGACAGATCTTTACTGATCAGAAAATTTGCCATCTCATATAATTACACTGCTGGGTTTCTCACTGATAAAAATGCGGGTGGTTTTGCCGATTATAATGTGCTGGCCATGGCTCCTTTTTCAGGAGAAGAAAACCCTGATTTGATACTTCCCACTCTGCCCATGTCAATCGGGGAAATTAGCGGATTGCCAGGGAAAAAATTATCCGGATCTGAGGCAGTGAAGGATAAATTTATGTTGTTATCGGGACAATATCCGGTGATTCATCTCGCCACCCATGCTATTGCCAATGATTCCAATTTGCTTGGTTCGTATATCGAATTTTATGGCTTAAAAAAAGATTCGGATACCAGCCATCGTCTGTATGAACAGGAGATTTATACACTTGATTTGAAATCAGCCAGGCTGGTGATTCTTAGCGCGTGCGAAACAGGAAATGGTTTGCTGGTGAATGGAGAAGGAGTTATAAGCTTATCAAGGGCTTTTTCCTATGCAGGATGTAAAAGTGTTATTACATCATTATGGAAGGCAGACGAATTATCGACATCTTTTATCTGTAAACGTCTTCACCATTATTTGCAGGAAGGATTTGCAATAGACCGGGCCTTACAACAGTCGAAAATCGATTACCTGGAAACAAATGAAATAGAAGAGCGATACAAAAATCCTGCGTATTTTGCCCATCTTGTTTTGATAGGAGATTACAGGCCCGTCGTGAAACCCGGATACAGTCGGGAAATAATTTGGATTGCTATCTCAGCCATCGCTTTGATTGCTGTTTTTGCTATTATAAGAAGGAACCGGGTATAGAGTATACCCGGTTTTCTGTACAGAAGCTATTGATGAAGGGTCACAAGAGCCACATGTACATCCTCTTTTCCACTGATAACTACGTTACTAATCGTTGCGTCAACATAATTGTTGGCGGTAGCATGGTAAACCAATGTATAGCTGCCCGGTTTCAATCCGAGGAATTTGAACTCTCCGGAATCTTCCGGTTTGGCAGTCAGCGTGTCTGTTCCATTAATAGCCATTACAATGGCCGCTGCATTCCCCGGAAGTACAATTCCTTCGATACCACCTGATTTTTCCTTACTGAATACCTTGCAATTTGGTTTCAATTCCAAATCATTGCCATTTCGTCTGATCGAAGAACCAGCGTCGAAATCAATCCAGAAATTTGTTAAACCACCAGAGTTAATAGCAACGGTTGATTCGTCAATTTTTAAAACGATGATATTATCATTGTTATGAATGGTTAAAGGGATGCTGACGCCATTTAATACGACACTGCTACCGGTGCCTAATGTAATCCGAACCTTCCTTAATGCCCGGGTATTTTCAAAAGAAGCAGAACCAAATAGTGTATCCAGGCCATTTCTAAACCGGAGAATATCATATATGCCCGGATGAATGGGTACTGACATCCACCCTCCGGATGTTTCTCCATGTTGATCATTATCATCAACACCCTGCTGATGTTCTGATTCATGCTGCTGTTCAGAGTCATCCTCCACTTTAACCTCAACTTTGGTAATGTCCAGCAAAACTTTGTCAAAATTCAGCGAGGGGTCATCGGTGAGGAATATATTTACGGATGATTTGCCAGCACTGTTTCCCTGACCGGAATTTTCCTTTTGGCATGCAAAAGAAAATATGCTGATCAATAAGACGGTTAATGTCAGAGCCTTTGTCTGTAGCGGTTTCATGATTTTTTCTTTTAACGTGAAAAATGGTTTACTGTATTTGTATCCAGCGCTTGTATGAATGGGTCAATGCCAGGAAAGGCGATGTAACCGCAAAGACTAATAAAAATGAAAAATAGTTTGGAAATACCCTTTTGATCCCGGTGCGGGACTGTTAATGGAGACTTTTGACCTTAAGTATGAACCACTTGCTCAACTTGCTATTGTATGGATGACTGGGATCCGCCTGAATTTTCTCAAGAATGGCGAGGGCTTTTTGTGGTTCCCGGTTTTTAAGATAACTCATGGCCAGGTAATATTCGGCATCTTCTTGAAAAAAGTCTGTTTTAGAAACGGCATTTTGCTGAATTAGTTTATTAAATGTCCCGATCGCTTTTTCAGGTTGATTGCTTTCAAGAAACGCAATTCCTGTTAAAATATATTCTTCAGGTTCCGGGGCACGCAGAGAATTGAAGTCCAGTATAACGGAATCCATATTTCCATGCTTATAATTTTCGAGTAGCCTGGAGTTTACCGGCGTCCCCCTTGTTTCATGAATGCTGAAAGGCTGGTAGTTTTCACTAAACAGTTTTTCAGGCGAAGTTGTAAAGTATTGATATAAGGCAGAGAGTCCCACCAGCACGACAAGAACAGCGGCAATCCGCAAGCCCGTTTGTGCGAACATCTTAAGCACAGTTGATTTTGCCGGTTTATCCTGCTTCATTTCCAGCATCATTTCCTTGTGAATATCATTGATTTTGGATTTCATTCCATAACGCCCCGCCGCCTCCCGTGCCAATTTCAAATTCTCAAGTTCTTCCTGAAGTGACTGATCGTTTGCCAGATTTATTTTAAGACGATCTAATTCCTCTCCCTGCAGTTCACCATCCAGGTACTGAATTAGTATTTCAGTATGGGTAGAATTTCCATTCATAATAGTGAAGATTTAAGGTTTTTTACGAGGTTAGGCTCCGCCATCATCATTTGTTCCAGTTGTTTAAGGCATTTATACTTTTTGTTTCTGACTACCTGCTCATTTTCATAGCTCAGGTTTTGTAAAATTTCTCTTATAGCCAGGTTGTCAAAATAAAATGACAGCAATATTTTTTTACAGGTTTCGCCCAGCTTATCTACAACATTCATCAATTGCATTTTCGTTTCCCTGTCTGCAATCAGATGACTCACATCTAAATCGGCCTTGTCTTTTCCCTTTTCAAATATCTCATCGCGCCGTTTTGATTTGCCCCTCCTGTTTAATTCATTCAACCAGATATTTCGGGTAAGGGCATACATAAAAGTGCTCACACTGCTTTCGCCCCGGAATTTATCCTTCTTTAATATGTCTATAAAAACAAGCACCAGTTCCTGGAAAATATCCTCTGCATCTTCCTCAGTGCCGCTGTTTTGTTTAATATACGCGGCTGTTAACCGGTACTGCATGCGATACAAATGTCTGATGGCATCATCGGGATTCGCTTCCGAACGCAGCGCATGAATTAAACTTTGATCGGTGAAATCTTTCTTGTCTCCCATCAGATTCCGATTGTTGGTAAATGTTGATAACAGTTTTGTAACCGGAGTAAGTCTTCTAATCAATGACAGGATCCAAATATATTTGAAATCCGGCCATTATGGATGGCCGGATTCCGGTTGGTGAGTTGAAATGAAATATAGCAGGAATAACGTTTATCTTTTGGCGATCGAAGTCTTCACGTTCAGCAGAAACCATTCGCTGACATTACTGTTATAAGGATTTTCAGAATCCGCATTAATTCTTTCAAAAATGGGCATAGCCTTGACAGGTTCATGGTTGCTGAGATAACTCATGGCCAGGTAATATTCAGCGTCCTGCTCAAAAAAGTCAGTTTTAGAGTTTTCATTTTTTTGAATCATTGCTTTGAATGTTTCTATTGCTTTTTCAGGTTGGTTCTTTTCCAGGTACGCGATACCGGCCAGGAGGTATTCTTCGGGTTGCGGTGCATTTAAAGAATTAAATTCCCAGATCACCGAATCCATCTTACCTGTTATATATGCCTCTCTGATGGCGGAACTGGTCGATGCACCCCTCATAGTATGTAACTCATAGGGATGAAAATTCTTACTGAACAGTTTTTCAGGAGTAACGGTAATGTATAGGTATAAAGCGAAAAGACTTAGGATCATAGAAAATCCAAAGGCAATTCGAAGACTTAAAATGGCATAATGCCTGCTTTTCTCCAGGGCTGCCTGTAATTCAGAAGGGGTGGAAATCTTATTCATAAACACGGATTTAGGGTAAATACAAATGGTTTTTCGGTTTTCCAGGATATGAATTCAATAATTAGTAACCGCTTATGGACATTTTGTAACCTGTCATAAATTAGTTTGTAACTACCTAATATTGAATATATTAGGTGGGCCGTAAGGAATAACTTTGTCCGGGCGGCTTCTTATTACTTAGCAGTAACTGTCCTAGACCGGCTGAAAATGGCTGTCTAGTTCATCGAGAAATCTCTCATCACGTATTCCCGACCTGTTGAACATAATGGCGGTGGCCATATTATTATCCGGGTAAACTCTCATTTCGCAATAATACCCTCCACCGGCTCCGGCATGGCCGAAATAATGAATTTCGTTTAGTTTTCCCGTGAACCAACCCAGGGTCATATCGATTTCGCTTCCGTTATTGGTCTTTTGTTTGGCAAATAATATGTCTCTCCATGTATCGGAAAGTAAAACGGAATGTGGCTTGGATAATTCATAAATGAATTTAGTAAGTGAATATGCGTTGGCGATGATCCCTCCATACGCTGTTCCGTTCACATAATATTTATTAAATTTTATCCAGGCAGGGTTTTTCGATCTGGAAGTAAATTTCTTTCTGTCAATCAGGAAGCCGAGCATTAAATTAACCAGAGATAATTTTTTTTGATAGCCCCTGGCATAATGCAAATCATCATCAACAACAAATTCCATCGGACGTTCTTCCAGACCAATCCGGGCAATAATATTTTTTCTGATGTAATCCGGATAAGACAGGCCGGATATTTTTTCAATAATTTGACCCAGTGGCAGATAATTTAAGTTGCTATAAGAAAATTTTTCTCCTGGCGAATACTTCAGCCGTGCGTGTCTTTTTAAAACATATCCGATAAATTCATCTGAATCAAAATATGTTTCTTCTTCCTGAAGATGAACCCACCTCAGGGGAATCGGATTAGATATGCCGGATGTATGCGATAGCAGTTGATAAATTTTTATTTCTTCATTAAAAGGCAAGCCATCCAGATAAACGGAGGCATTATCAGTAAGTTTTATTTTGCCTGCTTCC
>DASSGT010000633.1:0-4550 GCA_035693345.1 Puia sp.
TTGTAAAACATCCTGTAGATCAGTTATTCCTTCTGCTATAAACTCAAACCGGCGTTTATGATTTGCCAGCTGCAGTTGGTTGAGTTCATCTATCTGATGTTTTTCGAGCCGCATAAATAATTTATAATTAGAAAGTTTATTTATCAGGATGTTTAACGGACGAATGCCGCTGCCAGACCGCCATCCACATTCAGCACATTGCCGGTTGATTTATTTAACAGGCCACCTGCAAAAGCCAGGCAGGCATTGGCAATATCATCCGGCATGATGACCTCATTCAATAAAGTCCTCTTTGCATAATACGCCGGAAGTTCTCCCACCGAAATACCATATGCTTTGGCACGCCCTTCTGCCCATTCTCCCGCCCAGATATTACTGTCGCTGATCACAGCATCCGGATTGACGACATTTACACGGATTTTATCTGAACCTAACTCAGCCGCTGTCAAACGACTTAAGTGCAATTGTGCAGCCTTAGCGCTGCCGTAGCCGGCATTGTTCGGACCACTTACCAATGCATTCTTACTTACTATATTGATGATATCTCCGCCCATACCCTGCTTTTTCATAATGGCGGCTGCTTCCTGTGTAACCAGGAATTGTCCTTTCACCAACACATCATACAGCAGATCCCAGTCTTTTTCGGAATGGTCACCAATGGTTTTTGAAATGGATAGTCCTGCATTATTTACAATCAGATCTACTCCGCCAAAAGATAAGATGGCAGCAGCCACGGCACCTTCGACCTGCAATTTGCTGGTCACATCCAACGCGACGGTAGTATAGGCATCCTTCCCGAATTGCTTTTTGAATTCTTCGCCCGCGTTTTTTAAACGATCGGCATTCATATCGTTCAGGACCACTACGGCGCCTTCTTCCACAAATTTTTTTGCAATGGCTTTGCCGATCCCTCCGGCGCTGCCTGTTATCAACGCGATGCGGCCGGATAATGTTTTTGGTTTTGGCATGCGCTGCAACTTGGCTTCTTCCAAAAGCCAGTATTCAATATCAAATGCTTCCTGCCGTGGCAGTGAAGTGTATTCCGAAATCGCTTCGGCGCCCTTCATGACATTGATCGCGTTGATATAAAATTCTGAAGCGACGCGAGCCGTTTGCTTGTCTTTGGCAAATGTGAACATACCAACACCGGGATACAGAATAACAACCGGGTTCGCATCCCGCATTGCTGGGCTATCCGGATGTTTGCATTGGTTATAATAATCTGCATACATATTCCGGTAAGTCTCAAATGCCGGTGAGAGTTTTTCTTTTATGAAAGCTGCATCGTTCAGATCGGCACCGGCATCCAATTCCAAAACCAGCGGACTGATTTTAGTTCGCAAAAAGTGATCCGGGCAGCTGGTACCCATGGGAGCCAGACGTTCCAGGTCATTGGAATTTATAAATTCCAGAACACGGGTATCATCAGTAAAATGACCGATCATTTTTGTTTTAGAGGAACAGAATCCGCGTAATATGGGAGCTAATGCAACAGCCTGCTTTTTGCGGTCGGCTTCCGCCAGACCGCGTATTTTCTGTCCACCGAAAACAGCTTCTTTATCATAGTTTTCATCCAGGTATTCCGCACATTTTTCTATTGTCTCCAGGGTATTGAGATAACTGTCATAGGATGTATCTCCCCAGGTAAATAAGCCATGCGAGCCCAACATAATACCCCGGATTCCCGGATGAGTATCCAGGCACTCTTTCATTTTAAGACCCAGATCAAATCCCGGCCTTTGCCATTCGACCCATCCGATTTTACCATTAAATAGTTTTTCTGTTATCTGTTTTCCATCTTTTGCTGCAGCGATCGCAATGGCTGCATCCGGATGTAAGTGATCTATATGTTTGAAAGGGAGAAAGCCGTGGAGAGCCGTATCAATGGAGGGCGCTTTGGAGTTTAAATCGAAAATGCTGTGATTAAATAAATCCACCATTTCATCTTCAAAGGCAAGTCCCCGGTAAACATTCTTCAGACTTCTTAACCGGTCAAGATAGAGGGCAGCCAGACCGCTTTTTTTTAGCGTGCCGAGATCGCCTCCGGATCCCTTGATCCACATGACTTCCACCGGTTTGCCTGTCAGTGGATCCTTATCCATGATTTTACAGGACGTATTGCCACCTCCATAATTCGTCAGGCGGAGATCGGCGCCCAATAAATTTGAGCGATATATCAAAAGAGCTATTTCATCACCCGCCATTTCGGAAGCCCTGACTTCATCCCATAAATAGCTTACGTGTTTGAATGTTGTTGTATCGACAGACATAGACGATATTTTTATGACTCATTTTATGGAATTACCGTAACCAACGATGCCTACGGATATCATAATGGTTATTATTCCGGCTATTAAGGTAGCAATTGCTGTCCGGCTTACGCCCTTCCATTCCTTTAGCAACAGACCCCAGCTATTTGCCACGAGTATGATAAAAGCCATATGCAATATCCAGGAGCTGGCACCATTCCCTAATTTACTTTCTCCCATGCCATAAAAGAAAAACTGTAAGAACCAGGTGGTACCGGCTAGCGCGCAGAACAGATAGTTCTTCAAAAGCGGTTGCTTTTTGTTTGTATAATCGCCAAAGGTTTTATTCCTGGCATTTAAAATCATACACCAGATAAAATTTGTGGTGAGTCCTCCCCAGAGAATCACTACATAGGAAACATTATTTTGGAAAAGGAAATTACCCTGTCCCGGGTGGGCGGCTCTCCAAAACTGGTTGGCGGCATCGGCCATGTCCTTGCCCGCTTCAATACCAAAATTAAAACAGGCGCTCAGAACACCGGAAATAATGGAAACCAAAATGCCCAGACCGAAACGGTATTCCTTATTGTCTTCCACATCTGCCTTACCTGCAATCAATTCTTTTTCTTTCATTGTTCCTGCCCTGCCGCAAATGATTATCCCGATCACACAAATGACAATTCCGGATAAAACCAGTTGACCCCAATGGGTATGCAGCAGTGTACTGAATGTATCTTTGCCGGCTTTCGGGAAAAAATTATAATAAACAGAAGGGATGATGGAACCGAAAACGGCACACAAACCCAGTATGATGGTACTTCCTAATGAGACACCCAGGTATCGGACTCCCAGTCCGTAGGTAAGGCCTCCGATTCCCCAAAGCAAACCAAAAAAATAAGTCAGCCATAGGATCTGCCCATGGGTTGCTTTTATGATTTCTGTAAAATGCGGTATGGTAAGCCATGCAGCTAATGGTGGTACAATGAGCCACGAAAATATTCCTCCTACGATCCAGAAACTTTCCCACGACCAGCCCCTGACTTTTTTATAGGGGATATAAAAACTGCCGGACGCAAATCCGCCGATGAAATGATATATGATTCCGAATATTACCTGCATATTGAATGAAACTGATGAGTTTGGCTGACCTGAGAAAGTTCATGGAGCGGAATTCCTGAAAATCAACTTATATTAATGGGGCAATTTAAAGCTTATCAAAGACTTCCGGAAATAGCGTCGCCCTAGAACCCGCCTATTTATATGTCATTTATTTCGCTGCAGTTTCTAGTTTTTTTCATGGTGGTAACCCTGAGTTATTACCAATTACAGAATCAGCGGATGCGGACCTGTCTGTTATTATTGGCCAGTTGTTATTTCTACATGTCTTTTGTGCCTGCATATATTTTAATCCTGGGTGGCATCATTGTAATCGATTATATCGCAGGTTTGAAAATTGCTGCCAGTTCGGGGAAATCGCGAAAGTCATGGCTGACCGTAAGCATTGTCGCAAACCTGGCCGTGCTCTTTTTCTTCAAATACTTTAATTTTTTACTGGGAATATTTGAACCGCTGGTGCATCGGATTTCTCCGGGAACTGATATGCCTTTCCTCAGAATCTTACTACCCATCGGATTGTCTTTTCATACATTCCAGGCAATGAGTTATACAATCGAAGTATACAGAGGAAAGCAACTGCCGGAAAAAGATTTTTTGACTTATGCTTTGTATGTGATGTTCTATCCACAATTGGTGGCTGGCCCGATTGAGCGACCAGGACATTTTCTTCCCCAACTGCACCGGTTCCAGCCATACGACCGGAATGCAGTTCGTGAAGGACTTGCACGTATGCTTTGGGGGTTTTTTAAGAAGGTGGTTATTGCAGACCGGCTGGCGATGATGGTGGACTATTGTTATAATCATGATTCCACTCTTTCTTCCGCATCGCTGATCGCGGGGGCTATTTTTTATTCTTTCCAGATCTATTGTGATTTTTCCGGCTATTGCGATATCGGTATTGGTGCTGCGCGGGTAATGGGTATCCGGCTGGTAGAGAATTTTAATGAACCTTATCGCTCCCGATCAATGAGCGAATTCTGGACCCGCTGGCATATTTCTCTTTCTACCTGGTTTCGGGATTATGTTTATATCCCGCTGGGTGGCAACAGGCTCGGAGAAAACAGGCGAAAGCTTAATGTTTTTTTTGTTTTCCTGTTGAGCGGTTTATGGCATGGGGCCAACTGGACTTTTATATTATGGGGCGGATTATATGGATTGCTCACCGCGTTCTTTCCGGGAAATAAA
>DASSGT010000634.1:0-2926 GCA_035693345.1 Puia sp.
CCACATTCACAAGAGGCGGATCATTTCCGGCGATGATTTTTACAGCCTGACTGTTTTTCAAACCCGCCTTACTCGTGACGGTTAATGTAGCTGTATATGATCCCGGCTGATCCAGGTTAACGGATGGATCCGGTTCATTAAATGTTTTAATTGTCTTTCAGCTGTCAACTGAAATTGTCCATTCATATTTCAGTGAGTCGCCATCATAATCTTTACTACCGGCAGCAGAAAGTTTAATGTTTAGTGGAACAGCACCGCCACGAGCACTGGTTGCTGCATGTACCCTTGGCGTGCGGGCACCGGAGTTATATTCAATCCGTACCAGTTTCGAGTTATCACTTTTTCTGAACCAGTTGCTACCATACTCCAATACATATAAATCTCCGTTCGGGCCGAATTTGATGTCGATGGGTTCTATCGGCTGATATGAGGGAAGAAAACGTTCCATTGATTTATAGTCGCCGTTTTCCTTCATACTGATGGACATGATCCAGCCGCGGGAGAGATCGGCTGCGAGCCACTTTCCTTCATAGTAACCGGGATACGGTCGCTTTGAATTTTTGAAATTGGACTGATGGTAAATGGGTCCGCCTACGGCACATCGCGCGCCTGAACCTACCAACGGAAATTTTTCCGAATTACGATAAGGATAGGAAATAAACGCTGGTTGCGCTGGCGGCAATTCGTTGATGCCGGTATTGTTGACAGAATAATTAGTCGGCTTTGCGGGATCTTTTCCGGCGGACACGGAATCATTCAAATAGTTATACATCGGATACGCTACATTTTCTCCGATAAAATAGGGCCATCCAAAATAACCGGGTCCCCTGGCCTGATCAAATTCATCCATTCCCATCCTTGTAGTCCTTGAATCGTCGTTTGCATCGGGGCCCACTTCTCCCCAGTATAACCAACCGGTTTTTGTGTCGATTGAGGGGCGCCATGGATTGCGGTCGCCCATGATATAAATTTCGGGTCTTGTTTTAGCAGTTCCTTTGGGAAACAGGTTTCCGTCCGGAATACTATAGGTTCCATCTGCATTCGGATGAATCCTGAGAATTTTTCCCCTGAGATCGTTTGAATTTGCAGATCCACGCTGGTCATCCCAGCTGGTACGGTCTGGACGTTCATCCGTTTGGGATTTATCTGCCACGTTTCCGGTATTATTTCCGACGGCGAGGTAAAGATTGCCCGATTCATCCCAGGTCATGCCACCGCCGGTATGACAACAAACTTCGCGCTGTGTAGGAATTTCGAGTACGATTTTTTCAGATCCGGCAACCAGTTTATCATCCTTTATCTCCCATCTGGAGAGAACGTGTTTGGAAATAGTCGGATGTGCATAATATAAGTAGGCAAAATGGTTTTCATCAAATTTCGGATCGACTGTAAACCCGATAAATCCTTCTTCTGCTTCTGTTACTTTCCCGTCCTTGCTGGTGTATTTGGTATTTACCGGTATGGTACCCATTACACTGACAGTTTTATCAATGGGATTATAGACTTTCAATACGCCTTTGCGTTCATTGATATATACCCGGCCATCTTTCAGCACTTCGAAATTCATGGGTTCATCCAGGTCACCATCAGCGGTTAATTTCACCGGCGTGAAACGATTGTCATCCGGTTTTACAGTATCTGCTGCTTTAACTGTTGTCTCCGATGTTTTCTGATTGCAGGAAACGCTCAACTGGCTTGTAGCCAGTGCGGTCAGGCTTACGATCAGAATCATGCGAAATCGGTGGTAGCAATCTGAAGTCATGAGGTCATTTTAGAGTGTTGAGATGGGATCCAATGGATTAAAAATAGCCCCCATCCTATGATATACCGGATAAAATGCGACCAAACCTGAAAACTTATATACAAAAGTTAAGCCCGCTATTTCAGGGTATATCTGAGCTATTTAAAATCATTGATGAACTGTTTGTTTCAATGGATCAGCATCCTTTAACTTTTTAATGAAGGCCGGATCTGTAAATCATTGATAACTTTCTGTACCAAATGATTGCCATATGATATCAGAAAAAACCTCTACCCGTGACATCGTTCTCTTATGCGTTCGAATCTGGCTTGGATACCGGATGTTTACGGCAAGTTACTCTTCAGTTACGGGCATTCTCTTTCATCCGGAACAGAGGGCTTTTTTTATCAAATGGTTTGGTGACGAGCTTCACTTTCCCTGGCCTTTGACGATGGCTTTTCTTGCCAAAGGATCAGAAATGACGGGTGGCATTTTTGTCCTGATCGGACTTTTGACCAGACCAGCCGCCGCCCTGATTGTATTTACCATGCTGATCGCAACACTCACTGCGAATCTTGGAAAAGACTGGAATATTGATGGAGGATTTACCGTGTCTTATTTTCTGTTTGCCCTCATATTATTCACTGAAGGTCCCGGCAAATTCAGCCTGGATCGCCTATTCATCCGATTAAAAACATCGGGTCCTATGCTAAAAAAATCTCCTGGTCATTGAATCATCAGATCGATTCATGTGTCATTTTAAATGACTGATCCCATCCTCACCGGTATTTTTTGCAAAAAATACCAAAATAACAGGTTGAGACAGGTGAATCAGTATAAATTTTACTAAAACCATTCTGTAATTTGGTCCGTAAGTCTTATTTGCGTTTTTAGTCAGTTGTTCCTGCGTTTTTCAATTAGGCACCGGTTCTGTGATCGAATAACTTTCCATTTTCTTATTCTAACCCACCTAAATCTATAGAAAATGATAACCTCTTACAACCGGCTATCCGAAAATTTTCGGATTTCATGCCTTTCCCTGATTCTCTTCGCATCAGTATTTTCCAGTGGATGTTTCCAACACTATTACGCCATCCATTCATCCAGGCATATCGATTCAGTTGCCTTGTTAAATCTTGTACATGAACAGAAATATTTTATCGTTCATGATTACAATCATAAAAC
>DASSGT010000635.1:0-3232 GCA_035693345.1 Puia sp.
AAACTGCCCCCGGATGGCCGGGGGCAGAGGTTGCCGGGATAAGGGTTGATATTATTCCCAGAGGAAGGGTACTATTATCCTTTTGACAGGTCCTGCAGTATTTCATATTCGCCCTGATCATTCACTTTCAGAATCTTGATATTCGCCTTGTCTTCCAGGTGAACGATGTATACTTTGGATTCGGTTGTTTGTACTTCTTCTACCAAAGTAATGGCCATATCAAAATATGTAGACTTTACAGCGGCCCGGACGTCGCGGGGAAGTTTGTC
This sequence comes from Puia sp., assembly GCA_035693345.1. Taxonomy (GTDB): domain Bacteria; phylum Bacteroidota; class Bacteroidia; order Chitinophagales; family Chitinophagaceae; genus Puia. The sequence goes on from DASSGT010000635.1 coordinate 270, forward strand.
TTCACTGTAAAAAATCAAAGAATATTGCCAATGGCCTTTTTTATCATAAAATACTCTGTTACCATAACCATCCTTCACAAAGTAGGACGTAAAGCCATTGCGATCTGAATACCATTTGGCATCATTGGCGCCATTAAACCGGGTACTGAAATCTTTAATTGCTTTGGCATTGATGTCTTTTGCGTCAGGAGCATAAGTACCCATATCAGCCGGGCTTTCCAGGGCTGCCATGTTGCGGATTGTTGACTTAAAATTTTTACTGTCATTAAAGGCAACAGGCTGGGCAGAATTCTGTGCGTATACACAGTTACTGATTGCCGCCACGGATGCGAGTCCAATGGACAGCGTGAATAGGAATTTTTTCATTTTTGTAAGGTTTAAATGATTAATGATTTTGATTTGAAAGGTTCTGATAATCTATTCCGGAATGTTTTGCTAATTGATTTATCGCATGATTTTGAACAAGGGAAACATAAATAACCGGAGCATTCAATATTTTTCTTAAATTGGATGAAAGACCCACTATAATGGACAGCGCTGGTTCAAATCGATATACAGACCAGGAATTAATCGATCAGCTAAGGCAAAGTGGGACAGACAAAAGAAGGAGCGAAGAGCAATTATTCAACCGGTATGTTTATTTTGTCCGGGAAGGCATGACCAAACATGCTTTGTCGGAAGACGAGTCTTTTAATGCCTATTCCGATACCATTCTGGCGGCACTGGATAATATACATAAGGATCATTTTGAAGCCCGCGCCTCGATCAAAACCTATCTCTACCAGATATTTCATAATAAATGTGTTGACCTTCTTCGAAAAAGGACGACTAATAAGAATACCGTACATCGTGCGGAGATGATTTCAGACCGGTTAATGCAGTTATCCGATTCCGCCCGATCTGTTGTTCAAACACTCATCGATAAGGCAGATTGGAACCGGCTCCGGGAGAAACTAAATGAATTGGAGGAAAAGTGCCGGCAGATCCTGATGTTCTGGGGTGATAATTACAGCGACAAAGAAATCGCTTCTTTCCTTCAATATAAAACGGCCGATGTGGTGAAGACAAGCAGGCTTCGTTGCCTGGAGAGATTACGAAAATTGTATAAAATAGAATAATTAAGATGGACAACCTGGATTATATCGAAAATTACTTCACCAATAAACCGGGAACCGACCTCACCCGGGAATTTGAGGAAAGAATTCAATCAGATCCCGGTTTTGCAGAAGAAGTAGCCTTTTACCTGTCCGCACAACAGGTTTCGAAAGAAGAATCCGGACTTGAAAAAAAACAACGTTTTAAAGAGAGCTATCAAAAGAACCGGGTTGTAAAATCCGTGCCTGTTAAAAAATTAATATACTATATCGCAGCGGCCGCGGTCGTTTCAGGCCTTATTTTCGGAACCTATAATTTCTTCTCGCCCATCTCTGCGCAACAGCTGGCTGTTCAATATGAAAAAGAACGCCTGCAAACGCTGCCCGTCACGATGAGCGGTCGCAGTGACAGTCTGCAAACGGGACTCAGATTATACAACGACGGAAAGTTTTCAGAAGCCCTTACCCAATTTGTAAACATCCTCCGGTCCGACACCTCCAATTTTACTGCTTTACAATATGCCGGTATTTCTGCATTACGAATGAAAGAGTATGACCGGGCATTATCATATTTCGAACAGTTGGCAACCCACAAGGGCCTTTATTCAAATCCCGCCCAAATCCTGCAGGCGGTAACCCTGATGGAACGCAACCAGCCTGGTGATACCGCAAAGGCAAAACAACTTCTACAGGAAATTGTGTCGAATGACCTGGAAGGAAAGGAATATGCAGAAGTATGGCTGAAGAAAATGTAAACAACAGCAGAGGTAAAAAATTAAATTTCTGTCAGCCGGGTAAGGGCGTTGGAATTTCTTCTGCGGCTTTGGTATTCAGCCAACGCCTGGCGGGATTTTCAATAAAGGTGAATGACAGGTAAGAAGCAAAAAGTATCAGTACGATAAAAACAATGGCAGTTGTCCAGGCCACCAATAGTCCCGGTATCGGGGGCTGTTTATTAGGATCAGCCGGAGGATTCAATAAGAAAAGCGTATTGAAAATGATAATCAAAATCGGCTGATGAACGAGGTAAATTGAAAAAGACCAATCGCCAAGGCGTTGAAGAGGTTTGGTGGAAAACAGGCGATTAATGCTTTCGCTGCCATATGCACCCGAAAGTAAAATAAAGGGAAAGAAAAAGACTGAGAAAATATCCGGCAAATTAAAATGCATGCAGGTAAATGCCGTCAGCGTTAAAAGACCAAGTGCCCAGCCATTGGCCAGTAATTTTTTACCCCATTGATCCCTGTATGCGTGATGCATCATCATTCCAAGAATAAATCCACAGAGGCATCTTACAAAACCGTATTCGTATGCAACATTGATCGTCCAGTCTGATCTCTTAAAAGTAATAAATGAAAGTTCGGGAGGCACTGTCACTATTGGAACAATAAAGAACATAATACAGAAGTATCCTGCAAAACATAAAACACTAATCAACAGGCGTCCGCCAGGTTTCAATTTGAAAAAAGGAGCCACTAAAAAAGGAAAAATCATATAAGCCCACCATTCGGTGCTGATAGACCATGAAGCGTGTACCCAGGTAAACCAATTGTGAAAATTCATGGAGTGTAACAAGAGCAGATTGGTCATCACTGAGTAAACATTGTTATTGACCTGCAAAATCGGATTCCTGGGAACCCCAAGCTTCGCAAATAAAAATAAAATGAAAATAATGAAGACCAGCATTGCTAAATGCAACGGGTATACACGGGAAAATCGGGCAATCGCGAATTTTTTAAAATCCGTTCTCCTGACCTGCGCCGTAAACCGGTCCCCATATACGTAACACATAATAAATCCGCTGAGGATAAAGAAAAAATCAACCATTAAATACATCCGGCTAAGGATAGATGATGCGGTCGCATGTAC
>DASSGT010000636.1:0-2807 GCA_035693345.1 Puia sp.
GTAATCGGCAATACCAGTCATTTGATGATTTGTAAGGTTAAGGCGTTGTAATTTTAACGCAAACGATATTCATGAAATGTATATTCAGCTCTTTCTTATTTTTTATGGTGCTGAATATCGTGCTGGCCCAGAAAGACAGCATCGCACAGCGGGTAAAATTACCGAATGGCTGGAGCCTGACACCTGTTGGCAGATCTCTGCAACTGGGCGATCTTCCACTGAATATCGTCGTTTCCCCTTCCAGAAAATATTTAGCTGTTACGAACAATGGACAAAGCATTCAATCCATTCAGTTGATCGATGCTGTGCATGATCGTATCCTTTCTGAAATTGTCATACCGGAGAGCTGGCTTGGTCTTGCATTCAGTGCTGATGAAAAATATCTTTACGCCTCTGGTGGAAATGATAACCTGATTGTGAAATATCGCGTTTCGAATAACAAACTGACGGAATCCGAACGCATAAAACTCGGAGAACCCTGGCCAGTTAAAATTTCTCCTGCGGGCTTGCAGGTGGACGACCGGTCGAATACATTATTCGTAGTTACCAAGGAAAATAACAGCCTCTATCTTGTAGACCTGGTAACAAAAAAAATAAAATCTTTTCCACTTCCCGCGGAAGCTTATACCTGTCTGCTTTCAAAAAATAAAACCGAACTCTATATTTCTGTTTGGGGAGCTGCGCAGGTACTCATTTTCGATATTCAGAAAAAAAAGATGACAGGCAGTATCAAAGTGGGTGATCATCCAAACGACCTCTGTTTGACCGGTAACGGACAAATTTTATTTGTTGCCAATGCTAATGATAACTCTGTTTCTGTAGTCGATTTAAAAACGCGAAAGGTTCTCGAAACCCTCGACGCCGCACTCTATCCGGGATCCGCGGTTGGTTCCACCACCAATGCAGTCGCTCTCAGTCAAAATGAAAAAACACTTTATATCGCCAACGCAGACAATAACTGTCTTTCTGTGTTTGATGTGAGCAGGCCGGGATCTTCGCGATCCATCGGATTTATTCCTGTGGGCTGGTACCCGACAGGCGTAAAAGTAATTGGAAATAAAATTTATGTTACCAATGGAAAAGGTTTCAGTTCACTGCCGAATCCGGAGTATCGTCCATTTGATACAACCAAAGCCAATACTTCTTACCATCTGTCTGCCGTGAAATCACAATACATCGGTGGTTTATTCCGGGGCACACTCAGCATCATTAAAACTCCGTCAACTGAACAACTTACTAAGTACTCGCAGCTTGTTTATGAAAACACGCCATATAATAAAAACACGGAACTGACGGCGCATGGTATGAAAGGAAATCCGGTGCCGATGCGTATCGGTGATCCATCTCCGATAAAATATGTGTTTTATATTATCAAGGAAAACAGGACGTATGATCAGGTGCTCGGAGATATGAAGGAAGGAAACGGCGACACCAGCTTATGTTTATTCGGTGAAAAAATTACACCCAATCTGCATGCACTGGCGAGGGAATTTGTGTTGCTCGACAACTTTTATGTTGACGCCGAAGTGAGCGCCGACGGACATAACTGGAGCATGGGAGGATATGCAACTGATTATCTGGAAAAAACATGGCCTACAGGTTACGGTAACCGTGGCGGAACTTATGATGGCGAAGGATCGCGTGCGATCGCAAATAATAAAAAAGGTTTTATCTGGGATTATTGTGCGCGGGCGGGCATCAGTTACAGAACCTACGGTGAATTCGCCGACGATTACAAACCGAATATTCCTGTTCTGAAGGATCACTATTGCAGGTATTATACAAGCTGGGATCAGAGGGTTCGTGATACCACCAGAGTAGGGCAATGGAAAAGGGACTTTGATTCACTAGTTACACATCATACACTACCGCATTTAAATACACTCCGGATCATAAATGATCATACTGAAGGTCTGAAAAAAGGAAGGCCCACGCCTTTCGCACACTGCGCAGATAATGATCTGGCTGTAGGAATGTTTGTTGATTACCTGAGCAAAAGTCCGGTTTGGAAGGAATCTGTTGTTTTTATTCTGGAGGACGATGCACAGGACGGACCAGATCATGTGGATGCACATCGCAGCCCAGCTTATATTGCAGGTGGATATATCAAACGCCATTATGTGGATCATACGATGTATTCTACAACATCCATGCTTCATACCATTGAACTTTTACTTGGATTCCCGCCCATGAGTCAATATGATGCCGCAGCAGAACCTATGTGGCGTTGTTTTTCGGATCAACCGGATCCGGGTGGCTTTGATGCAAAACCTCTTCAGACAGATATCAGTTCTGTAAATAGTGTGGAAAATGCATGGCAGCGAAAAAGTGAAACCTTTGATCTCTCGCGGGAGGATATGATTCCGGATCACGAGTTTACAGAAGTGATATGGAAGGCTGTCAAGGGAGAAAATGCCATTCCGCCTGCGCCCAGACGGGCTGCTTTTGTAAAGGATGCCGGGAAAAAAGCTGATCAGGACTAGTCGCCCCTCATGATCCGATTTGGAAATTACACCTTAACACCAACAGGATCAGCGTTTTACAAAATAAATTTCAGTTTCAGCCCCGTAGTATCTGTGAATATAAACTGCCAGGCGGGTTTATGCACAAAAAATTAACATCAAATCATCCCCAATTAAATTAAATTCATGTTACCTAATTATTACCAAATCATTTATTATGGCAAAGGCAAAGAAGATGAAACAAAATTCACTCAAATCATTAAAAAAATCTCTGTTACTTAAAATCGAAGGAAAACTCTCTGACTCCCTGACTGAGTTCCCAAAAAAGATCAATGAAAAAAAATA
>DASSGT010000637.1:0-2130 GCA_035693345.1 Puia sp.
CCATGGAGCTTCGTTCAGGAATAAAAAAGCCGGAAGCTTTGGAGATTTAGGAGCATTCAGTTTTTATCCAACAAAGAATCTGGGTGCATTGGGTGATGCCGGCTCTGTAAACACTTCGGATGAAACGCTTTTCAGGTCGGTACAAATATTAAGAAACTATGGTTCTCAGGTTAAATATCATAATGAAAAAGTCGGCTATAATTCCCGGCTCGATGAAATACAGGCAGCTTTTCTCTCCATTAAGCTTCCATATCTTGAGAAGATGAACGACCATAAAAGAAATCTGGCTTTATTATACAATCAGGGACTAAAGAATGATTTCATAAAGCCCGCTATCCAAAAAGATTTCCTGGATGTTTACCATATTTTCAATGTCCGTCATGAAAATCGTGACCGGCTTAGAGAATTCCTGTTAAAGAATGAGATAAAGACCGAAATACACTATCCGGTAGCACCAAATAAACAAACGGCCATGAAAGGTATACTGGATAAAGAGCCTACTCCCATTGCCGATGAAATTCATCGTACCACAATTAGTTTGCCTATTTCGTCCTTCCATACAACCATCGAAATCGAGAGAGTAGTTGAAACAATGAACCGTTTTTAATAATTGTTTCATGGCATCGTAAAACGATGGTTCAGCTTGTCACAAAATGTGTAGTTTCGGACGTAGAAAACAGGCAAATCTTCCGACTGTATGGCCAATCTGATACGAATCAATAAATATTTACCATTTGCCATCCTGTATTTTTTTCTTAACTCCGTCTTTCTGCCATTAGGGCTACTGTACACGACCATTCTAACCCCATTCTTTTTAATATGGTTGTACAGGCAGAATAGAATAGAATATTGGTGGGTATTTTTCGTACTTACACTTCCCTTCGTATACATTCATTATCAGCAGGGCATTGATTCATATTATTATTTCAAATCCTATGTCCTGCTATTCACTGTTTTTGTGTTCATATTGACAATGATCCGGTTCCTGCAGATCACCACTTCTTTAAGAACAATTTTCCGCTATTTATTGAAAATTAATTTTATTCTCGTTCTGATTGCCTGCATTATTTTTTTTATCCCAAGTGCCAGAGGTTTAATGTGGTCGGTGTACGATGTTTCTACCGGTCTCACAAAATTTCCACGGTTGAGTATGTTTACATATGAGCCCTCATATTATTCAACCCTGCTCGTACCCCTGGCATTCTACTATTATCTGAAAATGATCTTTTTTAAATACCCGAATGCCGGATACATTTTTTTCATGGTTAGCTTCCCCCTGATTATTTCATTTTCCCTGGGAGCCATCCTGGGCATTACAATTAGTTTTGCTATTCTTTTCTTCCCGGATATTCGGTCGTTCCTCATGAAAAAAAATGTTGCCCTGTATGTGTTGACAGGGGGGCTTTTGGTTCTTACGGCCTTTGTTATCCTTTATTACGCATATCCCAATAATCCCCTGTATTTAAGAATCAGAAATATTTTCAGTGGAAGAGATTCTTCATTTAAAGGAAGGGCTTCAGATTCATTTCAGCTTGCCTGGAGAGTGGCCCAGGAAAAAAGCATATATTTTGGTATTGGCCTTGGGCAGTTGAAATTAATTGGCATAAAGATTTGGAATGACTTTTATAATACGGTTTTTATCAATTTAAATGCAATCGCTATTCCCAATGCGGTAGCCGAAACATTTGCTATTTACGGCATCGCGGGTTTGATCATCCGATTCAGTCTCGAATGGTATTTCTTTTTTCGAACCAAAACGTATTCGAACTATTATCGTCTGGGTCTTTTTATTTTTATGTTCATATACCAGTTTACAGGAAGTTATTTTTTCAATATCGCTGAATACGCGATCTGGGCGCTGTCATTTAGTCGGGTCTTTGAAGAATTCGACAGGAAAAATATCCTGAAAAAATCAAGGATATGAAAGTCGCATTCATTTCAAGGTCATCGTTGTTCAGCGATAAAGGTGGAGATACCATCCAGATTGTCAATACAGCGGCTGCACTGAGACATCTGGGTGTAGAGGTGGATATCTTTCTGGCGGACCAGAAACCCGATTATGATAAATACGACTTCCTTCATTTTTTCAATATCATCCGGCCGGATGATATCCTTCCGCATATAAGCCAT
>DASSGT010000638.1:0-5295 GCA_035693345.1 Puia sp.
GGATGATCGTATAGCCGGCAATGGATTCCTTAACTTCTGCAAAGGGCCCGTCAGTGATTACATGATTATATTTTAGCACCCTGCCTTCTGTTGACAATCCTTTTCCGCCAACAAATTTATTTTGTGCAGCAATACCTCCAATCCAATCCTGATACTGTTTCATGTATTCCTGTAACAGTTCGGGTGAAGGTTGTTTTTCCTTTGTCAGGATGTCGAGTCGGAAAAGCAGTACAAATTCTTCCATGATCCTTTTTTTAAAGTTAATGATGTGTATTGAAAAACTATTCCTGTAAATGAAAAAGAATATTTCTTTATGATATAACAATCAGGAGAAAGGGATTTGGACATATGATTCAACATTTAATTTACCTGGTAGCCGGGGATTTGCGGAAGATTTCATATGTATAACCGGTAAATATCCCTTTCCACAAAAGTCAGATGTAGTGGAAAATAAAGGAAATGGAAACCGGATAATAAATTTAATTTCGTTAAGCAATCATGATGGATTGACAACAGCCAGATTCCAACTTAATAATTTTAAAAATAAACCGCATCTATATGGCAGACCAGAACAAAATTCAACAGACAGCTCTCGGTGATGTTGCGGCCAGGCAGCTGGCTATTGCAACCCGTACGGTTCCGCAAATGGTAACAATCAGCCCACGCTGGCTTACGAGATTGTTAAACTGGGTACCCGTAGAATCCGGTGTTTATCGTCTCAATAAAGTAAAAGATGCAACAGCCATCGAAGTAGATTGTTCTTCCCGTGATGAACGGACCTTGCCCCAGACCTTTGTCGACTACATCGAAAAACCCAGGGAATACAATCTGGCTGCGGTACAAACCATTATTGATGTGCATACACGTGTTTCGGACTTATATAGCAAACCCTATAACCAGATCAGCGAGCAATTGCGCCTGGCGATAGAAACCGTGAAAGAAAGACAGGAAAGTGAATTGATTAATAATAAAGAATATGGACTTCTCAATAGTGTCGCAGCTTCACAAATCATCAGCACGCGCACGGGTGCACCAACACCGGATGATCTGGATGAGTTGTTGAATAAGGTATGGAAAGAGCCCGGCTTTTTTCTTTTACATCCGGCAGCTGTGGCAGCATTCGGAAGAGAATGTACCCGTCGGGGAGTACCACCGCCTACAATTTCTTTATTCGGTTCCCAATTCATTACCTGGAGAGGAATTCCACTGATTCCGTCGGACAAAGTGAAGGTTGAAAACGGTAAATCCAAAATCATTTTGCTGCGTACAGGCGAAAGCAGGCAGGGAGTCGTAGGCTTGTTTCAACCCGGATTACCCGGCGAACAGACTCCCGGTTTATCCGTCCGTTTTATGGGTATTAATGATAAGGCCATTGCATCGTATCTTATTTCCCTGTATTGTTCACTTGCTGTTCTTGTGGACGATGCCATCGCTGTTTTGGATAATGTAGAAACCGGCAAATACCATGAATACAAATATTGACCAGTCTTCTTTACCGGATGAAAAATCATTACAGGAACTCGCTAATCGTCTGTTCAGGGAAAACGAATTGTACAGCCCTCTACCGGTAATTGGTCAGTATGCGCCGGTAAATGAATCACTGACGGAACCGAGATATTCATCCTTCGATTCAATTCCCCATGGAATTCCCCAACCACATTTCGCAAGTTTTGGAATTCCTGCTTCAACAGGCGGTGCGGGTATTTCATACGGTTCGTTCAATCCTATGAATGAAATTGATCTAAGGAACCGCCACGAAATGAAGACTGATAAACAAAACACTGACACAAATCAATTACCAAAATCTGTTGCCGGCAGTGGTATTTCTCCTTCTGCCCATCATCAGGGTAACGAAGTAGATCTTGCCGATCCTCAAACTTCTTTGCCTGATCCTCATTTTCCTGAAGACAGTAAAGTGCCCTCGTCCGTTGCAGGAAGTGGCATTTCTCCTTCCGTTCATTACCTTGAACGTAACAACAAAATGTCAGATTCCGGAGAAGAACACCTGCCGGCGGATATAAAGACCATCCTGGAATCTATATTATCATTTGATTCCGGCCCACAACTACCTTTTAGTCCGGGTCAGGTTCACAATGAAGACTACTACTTTCTTAAGCAACCCGCCGAGATATCCGGCAGATCAAAAGATTATGCTTCCGTTAAACCGGCGGCAAAATCAGGTTTGGTAAAACCGGCATTCGAAGTTGATATTATAAAAAAGGATTTCCCTATTTTACAGGAACGTGTGAACGGAAGGCAGATAATCTGGCTTGACAATGCGGCGACAACCCAAAAGCCCAGACAGGTCATCGATCGTATCAGCCATTTTTACGAACATGAAAATTCAAATGTACACCGGGCCGCACATGAACTCGCTGCGCGTGCGACAGATGCTTATGAAGGAGCAAGAGATAAAGTAAGAAGTTTCCTAAATGCGAGATCCGCAAATGAAATTGTTTTTGTACGAGGTACAACAGAAGCCATTAACCTTGTCGCAAAATCTTATGGAGATCAGTTTTTGCATTCCGGTGATGAAATCATTCTAAGTCACCTGGAACATCATGCCAATATTGTTCCATGGCAGCAGCTGGCTCAAAAGAAAGGGCTGAAAATCCGGGTCATCCCGGTAGATGATGACGGTCAGATTTTATTAGGAGAATATCAAAAATTATTGGGTCCCCGTACGAAGCTGGTTTCATTTACTCATGTTTCAAATGCATTGGGAACTATTACACCTGCCGGACAAATGATCGAGATGGCGCACAACGCGGGTGCAAAGGTATTGCTCGATGGTGCCCAGTCCGTGTCACACATGCGTGTGGACCTTCAGTCGCTGGATCCGGATTTTTTTGTTTTCTCCGGGCATAAGATTTTCGGACCTACGGGCATTGGTGTTGTCTATGGGAAGGAAGATTTATTGAATCAAATGCAACCCTGGCAGGGTGGTGGAAATATGATCAAAGACGTTACATTCGAGCGCACTCAGTTTCAGGATGCACCCGGACGTTTTGAAGCAGGAACGGGAAATATAGCGGATGCGGTCGGTTTGGGAGCCGCTCTGGATTACGTAAATAAACTGGGTATCGACAATATCAGCCAGTATGAGCATTATCTGTTACTCTACGCAACCGGTCTTATGCAACAAGTACCCGGACTAAAATTTATTGGTACCGCGCGGGATAAGGCCAGCGTGCTTTCATTTATACTGCAGGGTTATAGCAATGACGAAGTTGGGAAGGCTTTGAATGAGGAAGGCATCGCCGTCAGAACCGGACATCATTGCGCGCAACCCATACTCCGTCGTTTTGGCGTTGAGAGTTCTGTAAGACCTTCTCTCGCTTTTTACAATACCTGTGCGGATATCGACAAAATGGTATCGGTTCTCCACCGGTTGAAAAGCAAATAGACATTACCGCCACATTCCACTGCAATTAATAACAGGACAGCTTTCGTTCATAAACGAACAGTCTTTAAGGATTACAATTTATACAAGCTTCTGATAAACAATAGTATATCAGACTGGCACTTTCTTGGGACTGAAATACCTGAAAGAGGTAATCTTTCAGAATGACCTATGGTTAAGTCTCCCGCGCTCCATTTCGGATGATCGAATAATGATTAAAGAAAAAAATTATGCTAAAGAATTATTTCAAAGTTGCCTTCAGAAGTCTTCTTCGCAATAAGGGATTTTCAGTCATCAACATTCTCGGCCTTTCAATCGGAATGGCCAGTGCGGCGATCATCTTACTATGGGTTCAAAATGAAGTCAGTTATGACCGTTTTCATGAAAAGGATAAGCGCCTGTTTGAAATATGGGAGAATGATCTGCGTGATGGCGGCCTTCAATCTGGCATTTCTACGCAGCAGTTAATGGGACCGGCTCTGAAAAAAGACTACCCTGAAATTGAAAACACTGCGAGGATTGGATGGAATCAATACATTTTATTCGGATATCAAAACAAATCGGTCAAAGTGAATGGCACCTGGGCGGACCCGTCTTTTCTGACGATGTTTAGTTTTCCCTTACTTAAAGGAAATCCCAAAACTGCGTTAATGGACCCGCATTCTGTAGTTCTCACTCAAAGTGCAGCAAAGAAATTATTTGGAGATGAAAACCCGATGGGTAAAGTGCTGAAGTTTGACAATCATGAAAATTTTATGGTTACGGGCTTGATGAAAGATTTGCCTAACAACACCCAATTCGATTTTGAATTTCTGAATTCATCCGCATTTTTGGAATCCAAGGGATGGATGGATGCCGATTGGACTGATGTCTCTATACGTACTTTTGTATTACTCAAACCAAATGCAACGTCGGCAGATGCGACTGAAAAAATAAAAGATATCGTAAAGAAATATTCAAGAGGTTTGTCCAAGTCAACGGTGTTTTTATATCCCGTAAATCAGCTAAGACTATATTCAAAATTTGAAAATGGGAAACCCGTCGGAGGCCGTATCGAGATCGTGCGCATATTTTCGCTCGTCGCTTTATTTATATTAATCATTGCCTGTATCAACTTTATGAATCTCTCCACCGCCAGAAGCGAAAAGAGGGCGAAGGAAGTAGGCATTCGAAAAGTTGCGGGTGCATTGAGAAAATCTTTGATTATTCAGTTTCTTATTGAATCAATTTTGATTTCCATCATTGCGGGTTGTCTCGCTTACCTGATTCTTGTATTAAGTCTGCCAGCATTCAATCAGCTCACACAAAAACAACTATTTATTGACAATAGCAATATTTATTACTGGTTGAATGGAATCGGATTCATTCTTTTTACCGGTGTTTTGGCGGGGAGTTATCCGGCATTTTTTTTATCCGGTTTTAAGCCGGCTGCAGTTTTAAAAGGAGCCTTCAAAAAAGTAAATGCCTTAGTCACGCCGAGGAAAATTCTTGTGGTCTCTCAATTTACATTCGCAATCATATTGATCATATGCACCATCATCATAATCCAACAGATAAAATATGCAAGTGAAAGAAAAACCGGGTATGACAGAAATAACCTGGCCTACGTTTTTTTAGAGGGTGACATTCCCAAAAATTATGAGTCCATCAAAAACGATTTAATAAACTCAGGTATCGCCATTTCGGTAAATCAAACCATGGCACCTCTGACACAAAGCTGGATAATGGGATCCAGTTTTAACTGGCAAGGCAAGGATCCTGCCATGCGAATAACTTTTGACCGGTCAACGACCGACGGTAATCTGACGAAAACCATGGGTCTTCAATTTGTTGCCGGCAGGGATATTGATTTAAAAAGCTTTCCGACGGATTCAACTGCCTGTGTGGTCAAT
>DASSGT010000639.1:0-2131 GCA_035693345.1 Puia sp.
ATTTTGAATCCGGGCGATTCACAAAATAAAATTTCACCTGACCATTTTTAAAAATCAGTTTTTCAAATCCCAGCTCTACCGCCATCCGCCTGATTCTTACCGTGTCAAACAAGGCTTCAACCTCGTCAGGTATCGGACCAAAACGGTCCTCCATTTCTTTGCGAAATGCAATCAGTTCCTCTTCCGTTTCACAGTTATCCAGACGGGTATATAATGACAATCTCTCTGTGATGCTTTCCACATATTGATCCGGGATCAGAATTTCCAGATCGGTATCAATAGTACAATCCGCCACTTCCTGTTCCTGTTTCGCAATTTCGTCCCGGAACAAATCTTTAAATGAAGTCCTTTTCAATTCACGAATGGCTTCGTCCAATATTTTCTGATACATCTCAAATCCCATTTCTACCATGAACCCGCTCTGTTCTCCACCCAGCATATTACCGGCGCCACGGATATCAAGATCACGCATGGCAATCTGGAATCCACTACCCAAATCGCTGTGCTGTTCCAGCGTTTGAAGCCTTTTGCGGGCATCCGAAGGCAGGGTTGCGAGCGAAGGAGCAAGTAAATAACAAAAGGCCTTTTTATTGCTTCTGCCTACACGGCCACGTAACTGATGCAGATCACTCAATCCAAACTGATGGGCATTCTGTACGATGATCGTGTTGACATTCGGAATATCCACACCGCTTTCGACGATATTCGTACATACGAGCACGTCGTATTTTTTGTCAACAAAATTCAAAATCCTTTCTTCCAGATCATGCCCTTCCATCTGGCCATGCGCGTAGCCGATACTTAGGTCAGGACATAATTCCTGGAGCAATACCGTCATTTCTTTCAGGCCCTGAATCCGGTTATAAATATAAAACACCTGCCCCCCGCGTTCCACTTCATAATAAATCGCATCGCGGATAAAATCTTCATTGAATACCTGCAGTTCGGTCTGGATGGGTTGCCGGTTCGGCGGGGGCGTGTTGATGATACTAAGATCCCGGGCACCCATCAGACTGAACTGAAGCGTTCTTGGGATAGGCGTGGCCGTTAGTGTGAGACAGTCCAGGCTGATACGCAGGGTTTTTATTTTTTCTTTGTGCGCTACACCAAATTTTTGCTCTTCATCAATGACCAGCAATCCAAGATCTTTGAATTTTACATCTTTTCCCAGGATCGAATGAGTGCCGATGATAATATCAATTTTTCCCTCAGCGAGTTTTTTATAGGTGTCCTTTTTTTCTTTGGCTGATTTGAAACGGTTTACATAATCCACAGTAACCGGAAAATCTTTCAGCCTTTCACCAAATGTTTTGTAATGCTGGAAAGCCAGGATCGTCGTGGGTACGAGTATTGCGGCCTGCTTACCATCCAGACAGGCTTTGAAAGCCGCGCGGATAGCCACTTCCGTTTTGCCAAATCCCACATCCCCGCATACCAGCCGGTCCATCGGAGAAGGAGATTCCATATCTTTTTTTACGTCGGCCGTAGCCTTACTCTGGTCGGGCGTGTCTTCATATATAAAGGAAGCCTCCAGCTCTGTCTGCATATAATTATCGGGAGAAAATGCAAATCCTTCCTGCGCCTTTCGTGCGGCATAGAGTTTAATCAGGTCAAAGGCAATTTCCTTTACGCGGGTCTTGGTTTTCTCTTTGAGCTTCTGCCAGGCATCGCTACCCAGTTTGCTGACTTTGGGAATACTTCCCTCCTTTCCCGTGTATTTCGAAATTTTATGCAGTGAATTAATATTCACATAAAGAATATCACTGTCCTTATAAAAAATTCTCACAGCTTCCTGCAACTTTCCGTTCACTTCAATTTTTTGAAGACCGCTGAATATGCCTACGCCATGATCAATATGTGTTACATAGTCACCCGGCTGTAATTCGCGCAGGGTGCGCAAAGTGATCGCCTTACTCTTGTTATAGGCCTGCTTAATTTTATACTTATGATAACGCTGAAAAATCTGGTGGTCAGTATAACAGACAATTTTCAGATCCTCATCAATAAATCCCTCGTGTATGGAACTGGCGACAGGCGTAAACCGGATGGACGATTTCAGATCTTCAAAAATCGTATGCAGCCTCTCGAGTTGTTTGGGATTTTCAGCAAAAAGATAAATCTCAAATTTCTT
>DASSGT010000640.1:0-2472 GCA_035693345.1 Puia sp.
GAGCCCATACCATTTTCATTTTTACCTGCTGATACGGTTATATGCGCCGATGAACCCTGGGGGCTTCATCCATCACAGCCTTTTAAATCTTATATATGGAACACCGGTGAAACCTCCGGATCCATACAGATCAGTAACGCCGGTTTGTACAGTGTACAGGTTGTTGACGGCAACGGTTGTGAAGGAGCAGACTCTGTCCGGGTGGAAACAAAAAAGTGCCCATTCGGAATTTATTTTCCGAATGCTTTTACGCCAAACAAGGATGGACTGAATGATATTTTCAAACCGGTAGTCATCGGCAGGCCGGCGCTTTATCGAATGACGATTTACAACCGCTGGGGTCAGCAGATTTTTGAGACCAGCGATCCCACCCAGGGATGGAATGGAATGATAAAAAACGGGGAGCAGGAAAGCGGCACTTATATCTGGACGTGCACGTATCAATTTAATACGCGGGAAAAAACCATAAAGAAGGGCAGTTTTGTGTTGCTCAGGTAACAAATCCGGGACCTGATCAGTGTCAAAAAAATATCTTTTTTGGTAAAACTTCATTATATTTATAACAAGGCCTTATTCACTGTTTCACAGTTTGAAAGACTGCTTTTTACGCTCTGATATCCTGTACGATTGCCTTGGTTATGATGAAACTATGTCGAATATCTCGAGAACTTATTTATTATTGCCGTGGCCTATGAGATATGTCGTTTATTTCATAGGATTCGTTTTATTTTCCCATTTACAAGGTCGTGGGCAGTCCTACGGTCTGACGTTTAACAGTCACGAGAATGTACTTGAAAAAAGAACGTCTCTGGACATTTCTCCCGATGATTCCATCTGTTTTACAAAAAATTTCGATCTCAGTTTTGACATCAATTATCTCCCCAATCACAGGACTTATTTTGGTTATATCCTTCGCATCATAAGTAACGGGGACCATAATATAGATTTAATCTACCATCAGAAATCGCATACTTTCAGAGTCATCAACGGAGAAATATTTTCCAATGTCAGTTTTCAAATTGACAGTCCCCGCCTGTATAGGGAATGGAACCGGATCAATCTGAAATTCAACCTCGAAAATCAAACGATTCAGTTTGAAGTAAACGGTAAACTGGTGGGAACCTGTAATACACCGCTGGATTTCCGCTGTTTTAAATTTTTATGGGGAGCGAACGATTTCCTGAAATACAAGACCCGGGATATTCCGCCGATGCAGTTGAAAGACATAAAAATTTATGAGAATGGTTCCATGAAATACGATTGGCCACTCAATGAAGTGTCGGGCGAAACGGAATATGACGTTGTCAGTAAACAAGTGGCCCGTGTAAAAAACCCGGCCTGGCTAAGACCCAAATATCAAAAATGGGAATTGTCGAATGCTTTTACCATCAAGGGATATGGTGGAGTTGCATTTGATCCGAAGACCGATAGAATTTTTATCACGGGTTCCGATTCCCTGGCCACTTTTCCTATCAATGAGGAAAATGGTTCAGTCCAGTGGATTCCAAACAACCGTGAAAATTTAAGGGTTGGCCACCAGGCTATTTTTGATACTTTTAGTAACAAACTATATGATTTATTTATAGACCAGAAAAAAGTGGTCGCCTTCGATTTTAATAAACATCAATGGGAACATGACTTCGAATCGGGTAAAATAACCGAATACTGGCACGCCAATAAATTTGTATCATCTTTTGATTCTGCTCTTTATATCATTGGAGGATATGGACAACTGAGGTATAAAAACCTGGTGCAGCGTTATTCTTTTGCAACAAAAAACTGGGACACCATATCAACGGCCGGTGATTATTCGCCACCTAGATACCTGGCAGCACTGGGGAAAGATCCAAAAAACGATTTTGTTTACATAGTTGGTGGTTATGGCAGTCAGACCGGAGATCAGATGCTGGATCCACGGAACTACTATGATATGTTCAGATACAACGTAAAGGACCGGACCTTTAAGAAATTGTATACCCTCCGTTCTGCGAAAAGTCAGTTTACATTTGTCAACAGTCTGGTAGTCGATCCAAAAACCAATAATTATTACGGACTGATTTTTCCCAATGACAGTTCCAGTTCGAATCTTCAACTGATAAAGGGTTCGCTGACCGACTCATCCTATCAGTTACTCGCCAATGCGATTCCCTTTACTTTTCACGATATTGAATCCTTCGCGGATCTCTATTATTCTCCCATCAGCAACCGGCTGATCGCAGTTGTTTTAAATTATTCAAGAGCAGACGACCCTGTTAAAACTACAACCGTCCGGATTTTTTCGATCAATTATATTCCGGAACCAAACGGAATACCGGGAGAAAAGCCGGATACAGGAATGCGAAGAAATCTTTTTTTTATATCTCTGCTGTCCATCGTCATCGCCGCGGTTATTTTTCTATTGGTACGAAGGAGGAAAACAAAAAAGATGGAATTAGAAAGAAATGCAGTTCCCATCCTTCAGCCAGAACTGGC
>DASSGT010000641.1:0-7833 GCA_035693345.1 Puia sp.
GCCACTACAAAGGCAATGATGCTACCAACTACGAGTATCATCATATTGTCGCGAACGAAAACTTCCGGATTCGCCTTGTGTACGTCGTAGAAACTTTTTACAGATGCCGCCAGCATAGTTGGTACAGCCAGGAAGAAAGAAAATTCAGCAGCTGTACGCCGGTCAAGTTTTTGTTGTAATCCGCCGATAATCGTCGCCGCACTGCGGCTCAGACCAGGAAACAGAACCGAAAGAACCTGATAACAGCCTATCACGAATGCATTTTTATTTGAGACGGCGTCCTGTGAATGAATCTCCGGTTTGGTGAACAGCCGGTCAATAAATAATAAAATAATCCCTCCGGCGATCATAATCACCGCTATGAATCCGAGATTGCCCAGCATCGCATCGATGTGCTTCTTTAATAAAACACCGGCTATAATAGCTGGGATCAGGGCGATAATCAGTTTAAAATAGAAACCGATTTTTTTAAAATCAAAAAACTGCTTGTGATAAAGTACGACAACTGCCAGGATCGCCGCAAGCTGAATCACGATCTCATACAGATCGGTAAAAGCATTTGTCTGAATCCCGATTAGCGGGTTCGCAAATTTCATATGTGCCGTCGAGGAAATGGGTAGAAATTCAGTAATGCCTTCAATAATCGCAATGACAATGGACTGAATCAGGCTCATTTTGGATTTTGAGCTTTGGATTTCTTAAAAATCCCGACAATCTCCAGAGCCAGGCCACCCAGGATTAAGATGGGTGCAATAGTAATTCTTCTGAAACTATACACTTCAGACGTATCAAATACATTGGGATCCTTGCTTTTTCCGCCAATCATTAACAGAAGACCGAGCAGAATTAAAACCAGCCCGATAAGCATCCAGCGATAATTATCCCTGCCGAACAATGGTTTGTAATTTTTAGAGCCGCTTGTTGTTTTTACTTGTTTTGCCATAACGGAAAATAGGATCGCAATGTACAGAAATCAATACAATTCATCCAACTTCATCTTCAGGTATTTCAATACACTTCGATGTGTGCTGATGAAGGAAATAAAAATTCCTAACAAAATGATAACAATAAACAGCATGATGAGCAACGGATAATCGCGAAGCGCCTTCAGATATGGCAACTGGTTTTCTGCAAAAATGATAATGGCAATCAACCCTCCGACTGCCAGTAAACCACTAATAAGCCCGTTAAAAAATGCCCTCAGATCCATCGGTCGGGAAATAAACCAACGGGTAGCACCCACCATTTGCATGGTTTTGATCAGAAACCGGTTACTAAACATCGCAAGACGGATGGTATTGTCAATAAGGAAAATGACCAGTATGGATATAATGACGATCACAGATAGTAATATAATGCTGATCTTATTAACGATATTATTGAGATTGGTTACCAGCGACTGCGGGTATTGTACATCGCTGACGGCAATATTTTGTAGTAAATCACTCTTGATTTTCGAAAGGGAGTCAATGGACGCGTATTCTTTTGTTATTCTGAAATCTATACTGGCGGGAAGAGGATTCCGGTCAAGCAACGCACCCCAGTCTTTATTTCCGTCCTGCAGATATTTTTGTTTGGCCAGGTCCTTGGTCACATACTGGTAATCTTTTACATAAGGCTGGGCAGTAATATACTGGACCAGCGCCGCGCTGTCTTTCGGAGACACATTTTCGCGTATGTATACATTCATTGCAATGTTTTCCTTGAAGTATTGTCCAAGCTTATTTGCATTGATAATGATCCATCCTAAAATGCCTAAAAGAAAAAGTACGAGGGATACACCAACAATCGCCATGATATAAGAAGGTGCGGAACGTTTGGCTGAGCCTTTCCGGGTTTGTGCCATAGTTGAACTATTTCCGTTTTATCAGGTAACTGGAATGGGCAAAAATAAAAGATTTCCCCGCACGATGCGTATTTTTGTTGGTTCATATGGAGTATTCATTCAATGCTATTGAAAAAAAATGGCAGGAAAAGTGGAAGGCCGACCGGATTTATCAGGTGAGCAACATCAGTAGTAAGCCCAAATGCTATGTGCTTGATATGTTCCCTTATCCCAGCGGAACAGGCTTGCATGTTGGTCATCCGCTTGGCTATATCGCAAGCGATATCTTTGCCCGTTATAAGAGGCTCAAAGGCTTTAATGTATTGCATCCGATGGGGTATGATGCATTTGGATTACCTGCCGAACAATACGCTATTGACCATGGAATACACCCCGCCGCAAGTACAAAACAAAACATTTCCAATTTCAGGCAACAACTGGACAGGATTGGATTTTCTTTCGACTGGAGCCGCGAGGTGAATACCGCAGAGCCTAATTATTATAAGTGGACCCAGTGGATTTTTTTGCAGTTGTTTAACAGTTGGTATGATCGGGGGATGGCCCGAGCAAGGCCCATTTCAGAACTGGTTGCTGCATTTGTGAAAGAAGGAAGTGTTTCTGTATCCGGCTACCGCCAAATCCCATCTTTTACTTCAGCTGAATGGATGGCATTTAGTGAAAATGATCAGCAGGATATTCTTATGGAATTTCGTCTTGCTTATTGTGGATACGGAGAAGTAAACTGGTGCGAGGCATTGGGTACGGTGCTGGCTAATGACGAGGTCATCAATGGTTTTAGTGAACGCGGAGGATACCCTGTTGTAAAAAGAAAATTACGGCAATGGTACCTTAGGATCACAGAATATGCCGATCGACTGCTGGAAGGTTTAGACACAGTGGCTTTCAGTGATGCCATGAAAGAGATGCAAAGCAATTGGATCGGAAAAAGTTATGGTGCGGAAATTGATTTTGCATTTGCTGCCAATGACACAAAAAAACTTCGGGTATATACAACTCGTCCTGATACAATATTCGGTGTGGACTTTATGGTTGTGGCACCGGAGCATGAACTGATTCCCGAACTAACGTCAGCTGCTGAAAAAAAATCTGTGGATGAATATATCCGTTATGTAAAAAGTCGCAGCGAACGGGAACGACTGGCAGAAAAAAAGATTACGGGATGTTTTACGGGGTCATATGTTCTAAATCCTTTTAATCAGCGTCGGATTCCCGTATGGATTTCAGAATATGTACTGGCAGGTTATGGCACGGGCGCTATCATGGCGGTGCCCTGCGGAGATGAGCGCGACTTTAAATTTGCACAACATTTTAATATTCCGGTTACAAATATCATTGGGTCGCATTTCGATGGAAAAGAAGCCAATCCAACAAAGGATGCCAGACTTGAAAACAGCGATTTTCTGGACGGCATTCCAATGCGTGAAGCCATACCCCTGGTGAATAAAAAACTGGAGGAGCTGAAGATTGGAAATCCAAGAGTAAATTATAAAATTCGCGATGCGGCATTTAGCCGTCAGCGCTATTGGGGTGAACCTTTTCCCATTATTTGGAAAAACGGAATTGCTCTTCCGCTTGATGAAAAAGACCTTCCGCTGGAGTTACCAAAAGTAGAAACCTATAAACCCGGACCCGACGGTGAGGGGCCTCTGGCAAATCTGGAAATTTGGACCTCCAGACATCTGGAAACGAATACCATGCCCGGCTATGCAGGCAGCAGCTGGTATTATTTGCGTTATATGGATCCGCACAACACAGAAACATTTTGCAGCCGCGCTGCATCGAATTACTGGAACCAGGTGGATCTTTATATAGGCGGAACTGAACATGCAGTAGGGCATTTGCTTTATAGCCGGATGTGGGCCAAATTTCTATTTGACCTGGGCCTGATCGGCTTTGACGAACCTTATAAGAAACTGGTGAACCAGGGCATGATACAGGGTAGCAGCCGATTTGTCTATAGAATTGAAATTGAAGGATCCGATGATATGGAAGCAATGGCAAAACAAAAACCGGTTTTTGTTTCTGCCGGACTGAAAAATAAATCCCTTTCCGAATTACAGGAAGAAATAAAAGATACTTTAAGAAAAAGCTGGGGAGCAGAAGCCGACAAAATTAAGATCATTTCTATTTCCAATCTGCATGTGGATGTCAACATAGTGGATGGATTGGAACTCGATATTGCCGCATTTAAATCCTGGAGACCAGAATATGCGCATTCCAGTTTTGTATTGGAGAATGGTAAGTATATCTGCGGTTCCGAAGTTGAAAAGATGTCCAAATCAAAATTCAACACAGTAGATCCAACGGAGCTGGTGGAAAAATACGGAGCCGACACATTCCGCATGTATGAAATGTTCCTCGGACCAGTAGAACAAAGTAAGCCCTGGGATACGAAGGGAATTGAAGGCGTGCACCGTTTCCTCAGAAAACTGTGGCGATTATTTTTTGATGAAACAAAAGGAAAAGTATGGACCAGTGAAAAAGCAACTGATGCCGAATGGAAAGTTCTACACAAGGCCATCAAAAAACTCGATGAAGATACTGACCGTTTTTCTTTCAACACGGCCGTAAGCGCCAGTATGATCACGGTGAATGAACTGGGAGAATTGAAGACTCATAAGAAAGAAATTCTCGAAAAACTGCTGATCCTGCTTACACCGTATGCTCCACATATCTGTGAAGAACTGTGGCATGTATTGGGAAATGAGGGAAGCGTGCTGGACGCACCTTATCCTGTTTACGATGCGAAATTTCTTATCGAATCTTCCAAATTATATCCGATAGCCATTAATGGGAAAACGCGTACCGAATTGAATATAAGCCTGGAAGCGAATCAACAACAGGTGGAAGAAATGGTGCTTGCCGATGAGTCGGTAAAAAAATGGCTCAATGGTAATGCACCAAAAAAGATCATATACGTAAAGAATAAGATGATTAATATCGTAGTGTAAGCTTAGGGTTTTACAAGCCTTACCAGGGCACTACTGCCTTCCGTACTTTGCAGATGTGCCTCATAACGTTTATCGTCCACGATAGCTACCATTAATGAAGTATTGGGTGGAATGCTTCCCAGGTTTTCCGCCACCATCACCAGTTCATTATCCGATTGCAGATCGGTTACAGCAATCTTCATGATATATGCTTCTTCGGCCAACAG
The DNA here is from genome assembly GCA_035693345.1 of Puia sp. GTDB lineage: Bacteria > Bacteroidota > Bacteroidia > Chitinophagales > Chitinophagaceae > Puia. The sequence continues at coordinate 5,004 of DASSGT010000641.1, forward strand.
TATGTGTTCCTTTAGCAAACGGCCATTTAAAAATACCGCGATGGAATCTCCGTCAATCTCAGCATTATCATAAAACCGGAGTTCGATGGAATCACCTTTCACAGGAATTACATTTTGTAAAATTTTCGTCCGGCTTGTAAATCTTTGTTCATTCGTCTGCAAGGCTGGCGGCAAAAAAACAGGTGCCGTAACCTGACCGGGGGTTGCTGGTTTTTCAATAACCGTGTTTGTCTGTTTTGTTCTGGCATAGGATTCAGCGGTTGGATTTTCTAAGACCATTTTTGTTTGTGGAGAAGGATTATTTATTGGCTGAACAGCTTCCCCTCCATAACCCTGGCCACGCGGATTTGGGGCAGGATCCGCCACATCTCCTGAATTAAATGCCATTTGTTCAATACTATCCACAATTTCCGGATGACTCACTCCGTATGCATAATTCTCAATCAGAAAATCCCATTCATCCGGGAAAACGGGCGCGGCATTTCCCTTTACCAGGTGTAATTCTTTTTTATCTTTCTTATTATCCTCTTTACCGGAAGAATTTCCATCGAGTTTCATGACACCTTCTCCCGGGCAATTAAAATCTGCCACCGCAAGCAGTGGACCTGAACGGTTTGAACTATGTTCTTCGATCAGTACATCGTCATACCAAATCACATCGTTATTCCGGTCGTCGAAATATCCCTTTACCGAATACCTGCGATAATTCGATTTGGAGTCATAATAATAGGAAGTGCCGATGAGACTGTCACCCTTGCGTATCAACTTGAGTTCCACTCTGGAATTTCCCATTTTCCCTTTCCAGATTCCCGTAATCGGTTGGGCTTGCAGCTGCACACAAATCAGTAGAAAGAAGGCTGTTTGAAAAACAATTTTTTTACAGAAATAATGGAATTGCATAAAGGGTCAACGCACACCTTGCAGATATATTTTATAGGGTTTGTTAATTTGACTCGTGGTTGTGTACATCCCTTTCAGACTTCCAGTCTTCCAGTCTTCCACACTAACTAAGATATACATCCAGCAAGCCGTCGGGTAGTGTGAGTAAAACCGTTTTGTTTTTATGATCCACTTTTCCCAGCGTCTGTTCATGAATCGGTATCAGGACTTCCTTATGATCTATTTCAATACGACACAATAGCTGATGTGGCTGTTCAATGACTTCCAGAATCGGACCCAGGTCTTTGCCCTGGTCCAGGATTTTATAGCCTACCCATCCAATCGGATTATTTTTTTGCGTATGTGTCTGAATTTCTTCTTCATTTAACCAAACTTCCCGGCGTATGAATTTCGTGGCGGCTTCCTTGGTGTCAATGCCTTCCAGTTTCATGAGCAATTCGCCATCTCCTTTTTTTCTGATATTTTCGATGAAATAGGGAAGTAACTCATCCTTCTTTTGTTCCAGGAAAATGACTTTTATTTTTGAAACGGCTATTTTTTTTCCCAGTTGATGCATTACGATCATATCCCCTTTCAGTCCAAAAGCAGAAACGATTTTTCCAATATTTCTGTAATTTTTTTCCATGGATGAACCAATAAAAAAAAAGGCTACCTTAAAACAGATAGCCTTGCAAAGAATATTTTTACACCGTTTAACCCTGTGCTTCGTTTTCCTGCCTTCTCTCAACTCTTCTTGGAGGAGGTCCGTTACGTCTGCCACCGGGTCTTGCCTTGCGATGATCTTCCTGGCGTTTTTTTACACTTAATTCATGATCGCTATGCCATTTGGAGAATTTTTCCATGGCAGCAGCTTCATCAAAAAGGCCAAGTCCAACGCCACGCAGCAGATGTTTCAGATATAATACTCCCTTATAACTCAGAATGCGGCGGACCGTATCTGTCGGTTGAGCACCTTTATGCAGCCAGTCGAGCGCCTTCTGGCGGTCAAGTTGTACTGAAGCAGGAACAGTTAAAGGATTGTAGGTACCAATTTTCTGAATGAATTTTCCATCTCTTGGTGCGCGGATGTCGGCAATGACGATGAAATAGAATGGTCTTTTCTTAGACCCATGTCTTTGGAGTCTGATTTTTACAGGCATCTTAAATAAAAATTTAAATGCGTTATTTAATAAGGTTTAAAAAGTAGATCGAACGAATCAATCTGTTATTGCAAATGTAATGAATCAACTATAAAATGCCGAATGATTTAACGTCTTTTTTGATGAATGTGGAAATTAACGTTTCCCAAAACCCATTCCACCCATAGGCATTTTATTCATCGTTTTCATCATCTGTTTCATCTGTTCGAACTGCTTCATGAATGCATTTACTTCCGCAATTTCCTTTCCACTTCCTTTGGCGATTCGCTTTCTCCGGCTCTGGTCAATTGAATCCGGATTAGCACGCTCATAGGGCGTCATGGAGCCGATCATGGCTTCAATACCTTTGAATGAATCATTACTGATATCAATATCTTTAATGGACTTACCTACTCCGGGAATCATTCCCAGCAGATCCTTAATATTTCCCATTTTCCTTATCTGATCCAGCTGCTGCTTAAAATCTTCGAAATCAAACTGGTTTTTGCGGATTTTCTTTTCCAGTTTCCGGGCCTGTTCTTCGTCAAACTGGCCCTGGGCCTTTTCCACCAGTGATGTGATATCCCCCATCCCCAGGATCCGCTGGGCCATACGATCGGGGTAAAATACATCCAGGGTTTCCATTTTTTCCCCGCTGCTAACGAATTTAATGGGCTTATTAACCGTGTATTTTATTGAAAGGGCTGCACCTCCCCGGGTATCACCATCCAGTTTTGTGAGTACGACACCGGTAAAATCCAGTCTTTCATTGAAGGCCTTCGCCGTATTCACGGCATCCTGACCAGTCATGG
>DASSGT010000642.1:0-3061 GCA_035693345.1 Puia sp.
GTCTGAAAGTCTGGAAGACTGGAAGTGGAATTCATTTTTAATGTAAGCCTTCTGCAGAAAACAGGAATATTATGACTTAGGTCTCAGGCCTCAAGACTCAGGCCACCACAAGCTTCAGCCCTCCTACATCAAGCCTCATTCCTCCTTCCCCAATCCTCGTGCATCAAGCCTCCTGCCTCCTGCTTCCTGCCTTAAGCCTCACGCTTCCGGCACTACGCGTTCAGTCTTTCCGACGGCAGATGTTTTCAACTTACTCCCCCGGTTATCCCTGGCCATCCGTGAATAGACCGAAAGGTTACGGTCGAAAAGAAATTTAAACAGCAGGATGGTATAGGAAGTATGATGCCCCAGCGTATTATAATAATCGCCGGCGAATTTTTTAATCTTGGGTAATTTGTTCCAGGGAACGGAGGGGAAATCGTGGTGTTCATTATGATATCCCACATTCAGGTTAACAGAATTCAGAGAACCATAATAACTCTTTGTTTCCTGGTCGCCATGCGTGAGGAAATGTTCCTGGATCCATCGCGCACCGAGCGGATGTAAACCCACAGAGAAAAAGAAGCTCGCGGTCAGGTAAACAGCCGCTTTCCATCCAAGAAAATAGATGAACACCGCCATAAAGCAGGTCTGTACGATGATGTTGACAACCGTCCATTTGTCCATCAGACGGACTTCCTTGATGCGACCCGGACGGATCATCTGGAAAATGGGGTAAAACAGCAGCCAGAGCGCTTTACCAAATCCTGAGTTGTTGATCAGTTTGGCTTCCCAGCGATAAGGCATATCCGCATCCAGTTCTTCAACCCCCTGATAAGAATGATGTTTCAGGTGATACTTCTGAAAAGAAATGGCGCTTGGAAAAACCAGCGGCAGGTTGGACGTGATGGCAGCAATTTTATTGAAAAAGCTTTTCTTGAAAATTAGGTTATGCGCAGCTTCGTGTATACAAACATATAAAGTATGGCTGGCAAAAGCTCCGCCCAAATAGGCGACGAGGAAAATGACCCACCAGGAGGCGTCCCTTAGAAAATAGGACAGAACAACCTGAAAGCCGACACAAAGCAGGATAACGCCAAATGTCCAGGGATTCCGCCCGATCAGTGTCCTGATCTCTGGGTGTTTATGAATGATTTCCTTGGTTCTCGGCTTATGCGGCTCACTCTCCATACTCCACCGGAAGCTGTTCGGCTTGGGCATACTTGCTGGTTTAAAACCGCAAATTTAAACCTTATTTCTTGAATGGCCGAGTACTGTTGGCCTACCTTCGGTACTGCCTTCGCGGAAGCTTCGGCAGTTAATAAGAGCTTCGATGGGTGAAACGGTTTAGAGCTAATTCGTTGACCGATGACCGATAACCGATGACCGTTAACCGTTGGCTGTTGACCCCCCATTCAGCGACGCAGGCGATGTCCGGAGAGCTTTACGCCTTAAGCTTTGCGCTTTAAGCTTAAAACGTTGGCTTTACATAGACTCCCTCCATCTTAACGTCGACTCTTCCTGCCTTGGGGTCCCATTTATCGTATTCCATATAAAAAGCTGTTTGTTTGGCAGCTTCCATACCATTCAGTCTGGACACGAGATACAATGCGCCGTCAATGCCGGCTGACACACCGGCCGTTGTGATGATGTTCCCGTTGTCGACATAACGTGTATTTCCCAGCACCACGGCAGTTGGTACCAGCTTCTGCAGATCCTTTATATACCCATGCCAGGTGGTTATGTTTTTATGGTCGAGATAACCCGCTTTGGCAAGTATTTGTGCTCCCGTGCAGACAGACATCAGGATGGAACCACGATCGTGCAGTTTCTTCACCCATTCCATGACTTTGGGGTCATTGGCGGTAGACGTCGCGCCTCCTCCGGGGAAAACAACAATATCCGGGATGGGTGCATTTTCCAGAGAATACTGTGGTTTGATCGTGATGAATCCCTGGGAAAGAATTTCGTTTCCATCCACCGACATGGTATAGGTATCGAAGCCGGATGCTGCAAAAACTTCCGACGGTCCGGCGAGATCCAGTATTTCCGCACCCTTATATAAAAATATAGCCACTTTCTTTGGCGCCGGATTGCTCTGTGCTTTAGCGCTAAATGCTGATGCGGCCAACAATAAAACAAAAAAAATTCCGCTGTTTATTTTCTTTAGAAATATCATAAAAATTTTTTTATGATATAAAAATAGTACTCAGAAAAAAAGGCCATCGATGGTTTATGGTAAATGGCAGAAGGCAATTGCTGAATGGGATTTAAAGGATTTCGTTAACACTTGCATAACGTTTGATTGATTGTTGTTTTTGTTGGCCATTGATTGTGAATCGTATATCGTGTATCGTAAATCGTGGATCGATAAACGATATACGATTTACGATATACGAAAGCTTTACGCCTTATGCTTTGCGCTTTACTCTTACCGTGGTTTATACTTCGTCTCGTCAAAGATGGTGCGGTCAGGCGTTTGCATGAGCTGGAGTGGCGTGAAATCAGGGTGAATGGATGCATATTTTTGTACGATGCGCCAGCCCACCCACTGACCGATATTTCCGGGTGAGGCTTCGGGCATGCCCTGCGTATAGGGTGCATCGCCGATAAAATTTTTGATCAGATCGGGATCAGGAGAGTAGAGATTCTGATCGAGAAAAAAATTCCAGATCTGTCCTTCATTTGATACACACCAGTCGAGTTGTTTTTTAGTAAGTCCTGTTTTCAAACTATCAGCGGTTTCAGGCAGAAGCTGATCTATCAGCCACCAGTTTTTTCCTTTTTCAATCATTTGTTCGATCAGCGGTTTTCCCTGACTCTGGTCCGGAAACATGTCTTCGGCCAGGGCCTTCATACAATTGGGCACAACATATTCCGGTTCGAAACGACGTGAAATATACAGCGGGAAAAGATCCTGTCCCTGTCTGCTCAGGTAGAAAGGAAATTGTTTTCCGGCATAAAGTTGCAGTCCGATCGCCAATGTGAAACGTGTTAATGCCACTCCGGGTGCATCAAAGGGCCCGATATAGGATACAACTTTTGGCGGCAGATTATATTTCGGAAAATAATAACGTACATG
>DASSGT010000643.1:0-2261 GCA_035693345.1 Puia sp.
TAAAGCTAGAATAATTGACGCCAATATTGACCGAAGTCTTTTTATCGATCCGGGGAAGGGTTATATGAAGTATAAAACTGGCAGTAAACTGATTCATTTCTGAAACCGGTAATCCACCCACAAATATTATCGGCTGTACCAAAGTTTTAGGTTTTTGGAAGTAATTAGTCGCTTTCCCGGGGGTTTCGCAATTATCCACCTTTGAAATAAAGCCGGCCATATCCTTGTCATTATAACCCACCCGGCCAACCAAATTGGTCAGCTTCTCACAAGGCACGGCAATCAGGCTCAAATAATTATAATAATTACCCTTTTGCATAATTTCCCCCGTACCCCGGCTTACTTCGTCGTAGAGAAAATAAAGAGTGGTGTCTTTTTCGATAAGGTAAAAAAACCGGTCCGGTTTCCGGTAAGCATATAGGTTATATTCCCCTTTCACGAGTTGCTTTACAAAGGCTGTTTCTGTTACACTGTCCTCTGCTGTGTTTAAAAACCGCATGCTTTTGTAAATATCTTTACCGATACCAAAACCGGAAAGGTCTGTCGGTCCGAATTTTTTTAATCCGGAGTACTCATCCTGCTTGAATTGAACAACAGATATCAGGTCCGACTCAAGATCCGCTTTAATAAATCCTTTTACGGTATCCCTGTCAGGCGTGATAATATATCCGGGATCAAAAATTTGCTGGGCGGGAAGAGAATAGCATAGTAAACATAAAATGGCGAAGCATTTGATGAATTTCATATTGGCAGCAGATTAGTGTTGGTTTAAAATAAGGTAACGGGTTAATCGGTTCCATATTACAAATTTTTTTATTCATACAAAGAATAAAATGCAACTTGGGGCCGAAATTTATAATGCATACGACTGCCATTCTGATAATTATAGGATTCCTGATCGGAATATTCGGAACCCTGATTGGCGCAGGTGGCGGTTTTATACTCGTGCCGATACTAATACTTACTTATCCTGAATTGAAACCCGAAACCATTACGGCGATTTCCATTGTAATTGTTGCGGCAAATGCAATTTCCGGTTCAATTGCATATGCACGTTCGGGACGTATCGACTTTAAGGCCGGAATATTATTCGCCTTATTTACGATTCCGGGATCTATTTTAGGTGTTTTCTCAACCAGATATATTCCACGAACCCTCTTTAATATCCTTTTCGGTGCTTTACTGGTTGTCCTGTCTGTTTACCTGATGTTAAGGCATGACCAGCTGGTAGTTCCTCCAACGACCGATGGTAACCATCGGCGGTGGAAACATCATACCCTTACAGATTCAGCAGGCATTTCTTATAGTTATACTTATAATCAAAACAGGGGAATTCTGATCAGCCTCCTGGTCGGGTATTTATCCCCGTTATTGGGTATTGGAGGCGGTATCATACACGTGCCGGCTCTGGTTCAATGGTTACAATTTCCCGTTTATGTAGCCACGGCGACTTCACATTTTATTCTGGCTATCATGGCAACCGTCAGTATGGCCGTTCATGGCATCAATGGAAGTTATAATGACCCAAAAGTCCTGCATATGGTGATTGGATTGGTCATCGGTGTAATTCCCGGAGCGCAGATTGGAGCCTGGCTCTCCCACAAATTTAAAAGCAATACCATTATACGGGTGCTGGCCGTCTGCCTTGGACTGGTGGGGATTCGAATTCTGTTTAGCAGATGAATCAAAAATTAATTTCTTCCCATCTCATCCATAAAGAGATAAGGATCGATGGATGCATATTTTTCTTTTGGACCCGGATATTCATAAAAATCCAGTGCAAGAAATGAACGGGTTTCATGTACCTGCCAGAGCCAGAGTTTTTTAACGGGGACCAGCGTAATGTCCAACTCAGGTATCAATTCCTTTACAAGTCCATCCCAACAGGCTTTTTCCAACTTTTCTATGGCACTCAGGTTTTCAGAACCCTTTATATCCTTGTCCGCCCATTGTCTGTGCGCAAACTGGGTATCCGTATTGAGGAGTACTTCCTGTTGTGTAATATTCTGTTCCATTTTTCGGGGTTTTAGGTTCTGCTTATTAGACGCTAAAACGATGGAAAAGGTAAACGCGGTTGCGCAAAAAATTGTTAATTCCCTTATAAGCTGAAAGGTTAACGTGTTATGCCTGCCGGTTGTTCCTGAAGGCTTATCGTTCCGCGTTTCCCGTTATGTCTAAAAGGTAGTAAATCCGTCCACCGGATGATCTGAAAAAATTATTGCCTCGTCGGATTTAATTTCTGCATCAGCATCCGGATTCAA
>DASSGT010000644.1:0-4886 GCA_035693345.1 Puia sp.
AATGCTTTCGTTAAAACAAACCAACACACCTCTTCCTTTACTGGCAGGGTCAGCTGCTACTGTAACTGCATCATACAAATTTTTTGGACCATCCGCACTGATACCGGTTGCCGGACGCATGGAACCGGTTATAACCACGGCATTTTTATAGTGAACGGTCAGATCAAGAAAATAAGAAGTTTCTTCCTGTGTATCTGTTCCATGCGTAATAACAACGGCATCTGCTTCATTCTTTTCAAAAATCTCATTGATTCGTACCGCCAGTTTCTGCCAGATCGCTACAGTGATATCCTGGCTTCCGACAGAGGCAATCTGTTCACCCGTAACATTCGCAATTTTATGAATCTGGGGAACCGCATTCAGCAATTCATCAATCGGAAGTGCTCCGGCCTTATAACCCGCGCGATCCGCCGCATTTCCCGCTCCGGCGATGGTGCCTCCCGTAGCCAGGATTTTTACCCTGGGTAAATTATTCTGCGCGCATACGGTCAATGAGTAAATGCCCACGAGAAAAAGTAAAATTATTTTTTTCATTTTTTGATTTTATTTAGGTTAAAAAAATCACTTGAAAGAAAAACGAGGGCACGACGCACTCCTTCAGTTGACGGTTGGCAGTTGATCCCGCATGTGCAGGAACGATTGATAGTGGATTAAGCTTCGCGTTAAGCTTTACGCATTTAGCATTACGCGTTCCCAACACAACTTAGGCTCTAAATCATTCTGAAATGTAAAATTCGAAATTTCTAAGGGGTGCAGGGTTCATTTAACGGTTAAACGGACAGACAATTTATAAGAAGCAACAGCCCTACATCTGTTGCATGTTCAAAGAATTGTCAGTTGAATGCGTGACTGGAAAAACTGGGTAACACCCTTTACACCAAACCTGTCCAAAACACCGTAACCATAACCCAGTTCAAACCTTAGCTCTGGTGAGAGATACCAGTTCATCATGGGTGTCAATCTCCAAAATTTTCCACCCTGAATTTGACCACCATTTAAATCCAGTGTGGTAAAACGCAACAACACATCAATTTCTCCCAATCCGCCTTTAAATACGGAGTTTTTCACAGGAACAAACCCAAATATGGACGTGCTGTTCATATATTTTCTGGACTCACCTGTAATAATATAACTGACCATCAGTTCGCCGCCGCTGAATAGCGGGTCGTTTTCCGGAACAGAACTGAATTTATGCCAGTAATATTCCGAGCCGGTCAGCCATCTGCCGGACTGATAGTAAATTTCATACCCGATATGATTGGAATGTGTGGCTGAAAATTTTCCGGTTGTTATGAAATACGGAGCCGGATTTGCTTCGGGACGGGACCGAAGCTGGATCTGATCATCGGCTACTTTTCCATAACGGTAATTGATGCCAACATGAAGCATTTTATTTATCGTCACATGTGATATTGGATTCCAGCCAACCCGGATATCAAATTGACTTTGGTATGTAGAGAAAGACTGTCCCTTGGACAGCCAGTCAGTATATACTCCCAGGTTCCAGAATAACTTTTGTTTGGGAAGATATCCCATCCATTTCAATCCATCTGCCAGTATGGGAATAACGTCAATGGCCATCTGCCTTTCAAAAGCCCATCCCGCATATCCGTTCATCACCTTACTCATAGAAAATCCTTCTTTTGTGCGACCGACAAAAAAATAACTTGATATCTCCGGGACGCCCACCATAATACCTGTCTCCCGGAAAAGCCAGGAGTCGGATGAGGCATCATACATGATTCCCGTTCTCCAGCTGATTTCCCGCTTAGATTTAAACTGACCGCTGAAAAGCAATCGAAAGTCCCTTACTTTGAATTGATCTTTTAGAGGTGTACCCAATGAATCCATTTGCAGCTTACTGTTCTTATCAGGAAAAAAAGCGGCATATTCATATAGAAACCCTGCTCCAAATTTGAAAGAAGTGAACCGCCCGTTAAATAACCGCCAGCGTTTTTGATTCCATGTCATTTTTGTTGAATCTTTTGTCGGGGCCTCGAACAATTCACCTTGCGTGCCATCCGGAATAATGTCTTTTTTTTCCTGGCTGTAACAGTTAAATGAGAGAAGTAAGGCAGCACCAATCATTAAAAAAATAATTGGTGGAGAAAAAATAAATTGCCAACTTCCATTACGCAATATTATTTTCATTTGTTTTTGTTTAAACAGCCCGGTTATTTTTTGGCAACGGTTCTTCAGGTAGTACAACATGAACTAAAGAAATCAGGAATAGTACTTGTGCGCTAAGTGTTTTTACTTACTACTCCGGCAAAGTGATTGAATAGAATTAAGTCTGTTCTGATTTATCGAAATTAAATTTAAGCTTTTTCTTTTTCGCACCTTTCTGAAATGACTTGAAGCACGCGCTGACCTTTTGAAGATCTCTTTTGATCATCTACAAGTTGCTAAAGCTCTATGCAATGATCGGGATACAACTGGCTATCGTTTTGGTTTGTATATTCATCGGCGCCCGTATGTCCGGAATCGGTCTGGGTGTGATGGGAATGATTGGACTGTTACTGCTGATCTTTATTTTTAAAATGCAGCCGTCAGATCCTCCGCTCGAAGTGATGCTGATCATTTTGAGTGTCGTCACGGCTGCCGCAGCTTTGCAGGCTGCGGGTGGTATGGACTGGCTTGTATTGATTGCAGGTAAATTACTTCGAAGCAAACCAGAAAAAATTACCATACTCGGTCCGCTCGTTACTTATTTTTTTGTTCTGTTTGCCGGTACTGCGCATATCTCCTATTCCATCATGCCCATCATCGCGGAAATTGCGATTAAGAAAAGGATACGCCCCGAACGCGCACTCAGCATGAGTGTTACTGCGGCTCATATGGCTATCACAGCCAGTCCGGTATCCGCTGCAACAGCAGCTTTGCTCACCGTATTGGCGGCCAGCGGAGTAAAACTTGCCACCATCCTCATGATATGTATTCCATCTACGCTGATCGGTGTTTTCGTTGGTATTTTATTTGTTTTAAAAAGAGGAAAAGAGCTGAGTGAAGATCCGGAGTTTCTGGAACGCATGAAGGATCCTGTCTTTGCAAAAAATCTGGATCCTGAACAAAATCAAAATGCATCCACCCAGACATTAAAACCGGGTGCCATCCGGTCAGTGATTATTTTCGGACTCGCCGTATTAGGTGTGGTACTTGTTGGATCCTTTCCTTCTTTACTTCCTGAGTTCTCGGGAAAAGAAGGATTCACACCGGGATTCGCAGTAAATGCAAAAGGACAATTACAGGTTCCTTCCATGATCATGATGATCATGCTCGCTGCTGCCGGATTCATTATACTATTTGCAAAAACAACAGCGGCGCAGGTTACCAAGGCAAGTCTTTTTGTTTCCGCGGGTCAGGCTGCCATTGCTGTGTTCGGTGTGGTCTGGATGAGCAGTACGTTTATGGATCACAATGCTGACGCCATAGAAAAAACGCTGGGCAGTCTGGTTACATCATATCCCTGGACCTTTGCGATCGCGTTATTTGCACTGAGCATTTTACTTTTCAGTCAGGCTGCGACGACCAAGGCACTGATGCCACTGGGTTTATCACTCGGATTATCACCGGCTTATCTGATCGGTATTTTTCCCGCAACAAACGGTCATTTTTTTATACCGGGTTATCCCACCCTGCTCACAGCAATCCAATTTGACAGAACGGGCACAACACGAATCGGAAAATATGTATTGAACCACAGTTTTATGTTACCGGGTCTAGTGACTACGGCTGCTTCTGTCATAGCAGGACTGATTTTAAAATCAATTTTATTATAAACTGAAGTATATGAAAAATTTCAAACAGGGTTTAATCATTACGATCACTTTATTGTATGCATGGAGCAGTTCTGCACAAACCCGCACAGAAAAAGATTTGCTGGGGGCAAAGCAAATTCCTGCTGACGCATATTATGGTGTTCAAACCCTCAGGGCTCTTGAGAATTTCCAGATCAGTGGAGTAAAAACAAATTTTTACCCCGACTATGTACGCGCTTATGCGATGGTAAAACTGGCCGCCGCGCGTGCCAACTATGAAGTAGGAAGAATGAAGAAAGAAAGAATGGATGCCATCGAGAAAGCATGCCAGGCCGTGATCAGTGGAAAATATCATGACCAGTTTCTGACAGACCTCTACCAGGGCGGTGCCGGAACATCCGCAAATATGAATGCCAACGAAGTGCTGGCAAACATTGCACTCGAAATGAGCGGTCATAAAAAAGGAGAATACCAGTATATCGAACCGCACGATGATTTGAATATGGGTCAGTCAACCAATGACGTTTATCCAACGGCTATTCACATCGTCCTGTTATTACATAATGACAAACTGATAAAGGAAGCACAATTGCTGTCCCAGGCTTTTCACAAAAAAGGCGACGAATTTAAGAACCTGTTGAAGATGGGCCGTACGGAAGGTCAGGATGCAGTGCCTATGACACTCGGTCAGGAGTTTCATGCTTTTGGCGCGCAGCTCGATGGTGCCATTGAAGCACTCCGCAAATCAGAAGCCTATTTGTATGAAGTAAATATGGGAGCTACTGCCATTGGTACCGGTTTGACTGCATCACCGGGTTATGCTGAAAAGTGCGTGGCACAACTGGCAAAAATCACGGGCAAACCACTCGAAGAACCAAAAGACCTGATCGGCGCCACCAGCAGCATGCAGGCTTTTGTCATGTATTCTTCTTCAATAAAAAACCTGGCAGTCACCTTGTCTAAAATCAGCAGTGATCTGATTTTCCTGACATCCGGCCCGCGCAATGGTATTTTTGAAATCAACCTGCCTGCACTTCAGCCAGGCTCCTCCATCATGCCGGGGAAAGTAAATCCCGTCATGCCCGAAGTAATGAATCAGGTGTGTTACAAAGCAATGGGCAACGATGT
>DASSGT010000645.1:0-7440 GCA_035693345.1 Puia sp.
GTTCGTTACGAATATAGAAGCGGATGAAGCACCCCGGGGTCTGAATGAAGATGTTATCCGTTTTATCTCCGCCCGGAAAAAGGAACCTCAATGGATGCTTGACTGGCGTTTAAAAGCATATCGTCACTGGCTGACGATGAAGACGCCGGAATGGGCCAACATCAAATACCCGCCGATAGACTATCAGAATATTATTTATTACTCAGCTCCAAAACAAAAGGTTAATCCGAAGAACCTCGATGAAATAGATCCGGAGCTGTTGAGGACTTTTGAAAAACTCGGAATCTCACTGGATGAACAGAAACGGCTAACCGGCGTTGCCGTCGATGCTGTCATCGACAGTGTTTCAATAGGCACTTCTTTCAAGAAACAGTTGGCCGAACTGGGGATAATCTTTTGTTCGATGAGCGAAGCCATACAGGAACACCCTGAATTGATCCGGGAATATCTGGGATCTGTGGTTCCGATTACTGACAATTATTTTTCTGCTTTAAACGCTGCTGTTTTCAGCGATGGTTCGTTTGTATATATTCCGAAAGGTGTTCGATGTCCGATGGAACTGTCAACTTATTTCAGGATAAATGCCGAAAATACAGGTCAGTTTGAAAGAACGCTGATCATTGCCGATGCCGGCAGTTATGTCAGTTATCTGGAGGGCTGCACAGCCCCCATGCGCGACGAAAATCAATTGCATGCGGCGGTCGTTGAACTGATTACCCAGGAAAATGCCGAAATAAAATATTCGACCGTTCAGAATTGGTATCCGGGCGATAAGAACGGCATGGGTGGTGTTTACAACTTTGTAACGAAAAGAGGTATCTGCAAAGGCAATCATTCAAAAATATCCTGGACACAGGTAGAAACAGGTTCTGCAATTACCTGGAAATATCCCAGCGTTATTTTGAAAGGTGATTATTCAACCGGTGAATTTTATTCAGTGGCAGTCACCAATAATTACCAGCAGGCCGACACGGGAACCAAGATGATGCATCTGGGAAAAAACACCCGCAGCCGTATTGTTTCCAAGGGTATTTCTGCAGGTTTCAGCAATAACAGTTATCGGGGTTTGGTGCATGTAAGTAAGAACGCATCCAATTCCAGAAATTTTTCCCAGTGTGATTCCCTCCTGCTCGGAGATAAATGCGGGGCACATACCTTTCCATATATTGAAGTCAGAAATAACACAGCGGTTGTAGAACATGAAGCAACAACCTCCAAGATCGGTGAGGACCAGATTTTTTATTGTAACCAGCGGGGAATAGATACAGAGACTGCCGTGGCACTGATCATTAATGGATTTGCCAAAGAGGTCATGAACCAGCTTCCCATGGAATTTGCTGTAGAAGCCCAGAAATTGCTCGCCATTAGCCTGGAAGGAAGCGTTGGTTAGTGTGGAAGACTGGAAGTCTGGAAGTGTGGAAGTGAAATACGACTTTAAAACCGATCAACGATAAACGATCAACGATAAACGAATAAAAGAGAGTATCAAAAAATACAAAGACGAACTATGTTGAAGATTCAGAATTTGCATGCAGGTATTGAGGGAAAGAAGATTTTAAACGGGATCAACCTGGACATTAAAGCGGGAGAAGTACACGCTATTATGGGACCTAACGGCTCCGGTAAAAGCACCCTGGCATCCGTACTTGCCGGCCGGAGTGATTATGAAGTATTGGAAGGCTCTGTTGAATTCCTGGGTAAGAATCTGCTGGATTTATCTCCGGAACACAGGGCAGCAGAAGGATTATTCCTGGCATTTCAATACCCGGTGGAGATCCCGGGACTTAACTCAGTCAATTTTATCAAAACGGCGGTGAATGAAATACGGAAATACCGTGGCGAAGACCCACTGGATGCCGTCACATTTCTGAAAAGAATGAAGGAGAAAATGGCACTGGTCAATATCGAACAAACTTTATTGAGCCGTTCTCTGAACGAAGGTTTTTCCGGCGGCGAGAAAAAACGCAATGAAGTTTTTCAGATGGCGATGCTGGAACCCAAACTGGCCATTTTGGATGAGACAGATTCAGGTCTTGATATCGATGCTATCCGGATTGTTTCAAACGGTGTAAACAAATTACGCAGAAAAGACAACGCCATTTTGGTTGTAACCCATTACCAGCGTTTGCTGGATTATATCGTGCCCGATTTTGTACATGTGTTATATAACGGCAGAATTGTCAAATCCGGGCCAAAGGAACTTGCCCAGGAACTGGAAGAAAGAGGATATGATTTTATAAAAAATGAAAACACGGTTGAAGTGGCCTGACGTGCAGCTTAACAAGACATAATGAACACCATCGCATATTTTAAAGAAAGATTTGATCAGTTCCATCCCAGTGAAGACCATGGAGGTCTCGATAAGATCCGTGAACAGGCCTTTACTGCTTTCTCCAATATGGGGATTCCCGGAACGAAACATGAGGAATGGAAATATACCCGCGTAGCCGGACTCTTTAATAAGGAATTTCAACTACCCGCCGATCCGCTGACCGGTACAATTACAGCTACTGACCTGGATAAATTTCGTTTACCGGGCCACACGCAGGCAAATGAGCTGGTATTTGTAAATGGATTTTATTCTTTTGCCCTTTCCAGAATTCAATCCGCAGGATTAAAAGTGATCGCACTGGAAGAAGCGGCGAATAATGGTCATAGCGAAGAGGTTGCCCAATGGCTCGGAGACAGCAGTCATTACCTGAAAGATGGAATCAACGCTCTGAATACAGCCTTTGTACATGGAGCCGTTTTCATTCACGTGGCAAAAGGGCAGCACATTGAACATCCACTTTATATATATCATGTAACAGACACACGGTCTGTAAATATTCTTTCCCAGCCGCGAAGCCTGATGATCGTTCAGGAACAGGCCCAGGTACAGGTGGTCGAATCTTACGCAACATTGGGAAACAATGAAAGTTTTACAAACCAGGTCATGGAAATCATTGTTGAAAATGCAGCCAGGCTGGAATATTATAAAATTCAAAATGACGGCACCAATACTAATCAGGTAAGTACCACTCATATCCGACAGATTGGAAAAAGTTTTACGCATACCGTCACCATTTCTTTAAATGGCGGTCTGGTACGTAATAATCTGAATGTGATTCTCGATGCAAAAAATTGCGAAGCGCATCTTTATGGACTGTATTTTCAATCCGGTCACAGTCATATTGACAATCATACCATCGTTGACAATATCAAACCCAATTGCCTGAGCAACGAATTGTACAAAGGCATTTTGAATGACAACGCAACAGGCGTCTTCAACGGAAAAATATTTGTACGACAGGCAGCACAAAAAACAAACGCTTACCAGAGTAATAAAAATATACTGCTCTCCGAATCCAGTAACGTGAACACAAAACCACAACTGGAAATATTTGCGGACGATGTTAAGTGCACACATGGATGTACGGTGGGCCGGCTAAATGAAGAAGGTTTATTTTATCTACAATCCCGCGGCATTTCAGAGAAAACTGCACGTAATCTTTTGCTCAGTGCGTATGCTTCCGATATTCTGGAGCAGGTAAAACCGGATGCATTAAAGTTATATGTAGAAAAACTGATCAATCATCGACTGGAAAAAGATTTATCATGAATTCTCCGATTACCAAATCAAAATCTTTAGATATCAATGTCATCCGGCAGGAATTCCCCATATTGAACCGGGAAGTCAAGGGCCGCCCGCTCATCTATCTTGACAATGCAGCGACCACGCAGAAACCACAACAGGTTTTGGATGCACTCATGCATTACTATACAAATTACAATGCCAATATTCATCGGGGCATTCATACCCTGGCGGAAGAAGCGACAGCTGCTTTTGAGCAAACAAGGGATGCAGTGAAATCCTTTATCGGTGCAGGTTCCAGAGAAGAAATCATTTTTACCAGGGGTACGACAGAAGGCATTAACCTGGTTGCATATAGCTGGGGGAGAAAAAATCTTCAGGTGAATGATGAAATCATCATCAGCAATATGGAACATCATTCCAATATTGTACCCTGGCAACTATTATGTGAAGAGAAAGGCGCCATCCTGAAAGTTATACCCATCAATGAGAAAGGCGAATTGATGCTGGATGAATATAAAAAAATGCTGGGGCCAAAAACAAAACTGGTCTCCATCGTGCATGTTTCGAACGCGCTGGGAACGGTTAACCCGGTCAGGCAGATGATCGCGGATGCACACGCCGTAGGTGCTCTTTGTATGGTAGATGGCGCACAGTCGGCCGTTCATCTGGATATTAATGTCACCGAGCTGGATTGTGATTTCTTTGCATTTTCTGCGCACAAACTGTACGGACCGACTGGCGTTGGTGTACTCTATGGAAAGAAAGCGATACTGGAAGCGATGCCTCCTTTTCAGGGTGGCGGAGAAATGATCAAAGAGGTAACACTTCAAAAAACAACTTTTAACGATCTGCCGTATAAATTTGAAGCAGGCACACCCAATATAGCTGACGTAATCGCCTTTAAATCGGCCATTCATTTTGTTCAATCCATCGGAAAAGAAAAAATCCGCCGGCATGAACGGGATCTGATGGATTACGGACAACAGGAACTGGAAAAAATTCCCGGTCTCAAAATCATCGGACAGGCAAAAGAAAAAGCAGGTGTGATTTCATTTGTGATCGAAAAGGCTCACCCACAGGATATCGGCATATTGCTGGATAACCGTGGGATAGCCGTCAGAACGGGCCATCATTGTGCCCAGCCGCTGATGGATCACTTTTGCATTCCCGGCACGGCGAGGGCTTCTTTTGCTGTTTACAATACCCGGTACGAAATAGATGAACTGGTAAAGGGATTATTGCGTGTTGTTAAAATTTTATCCTGATGAGTCAGGAATTGAATATTGCAGAGACAGAACAGGAAATCATCAGTGAATTTGCCCTGTTTGATTCATGGGATGATAAATATGAATATATTATTGACCTGGGGAAAAGATTACCACCCCTTGATACAAAATATAAGACAGACGAAAACCGGGTAAGAGGCTGCCAGTCTTCGGTTTGGCTGGTAGCAGATTTTAAAGACGGAAAATTATTTTTCCAGGCAGATAGTGACGCAGTCATTGTAAAAGGTCTGATCAGTATGCTGATTCGTGTCCTGAATAAAAGAACACCCGATGAAATCATCGAAGCCAGAATGGATTTTATCAGGGAAATTGGAATGACGACACATCTGGCGCAAACCAGGTCGAATGGTTTACTGAGTATGGTAAAACAAATGAAACATTACGCACTGGCTTATAAAATAAAAGATCCTGTTCCTTCAAAAAATTAGGAGATGGAAGATTTGAAAGAAAAAGTAATAGAAAAATTACAAACAATATTTGACCCGGAGATCCCGGTAAGTATTTATGAGTTGGGGCTGATTTATGAAATCAACATTCTCCCGATTAATAATGTGCAGATTGTTATGACACTGACCGCACCGGGGTGTCCTGCTGCACAATCCTTACCCGTTGAAGTGGATCAGAAATTAAGGGAAATCGAAGGAGTGAATGATGTGCATGTAGCCGTCACCTGGACGCCGGCCTGGGATAAGAGCAGAATGTCGGAGGTTGCACAATTGGAATTGGGCTGGCTTTAAAAAATAGCTTTAGGCATTGCGCTTTGAGCTTTACGCTTAAAATGTCATTATGAAAATTACTGCACAGGAAGAATTTGGTTTACGTGTACTGATCCGGATCGCGTGTTGCGAAACCGAAGATGGTATGAGTATCCCCCAGCTCAGCAAGGCGGAAGGGCTCACCAGCACCTATGTTGCCAAGTTGACCAGAACCCTACGTATGGCCGGTTTCATAAACAGTACGCCAGGCTACAAGGGTGGCTATGTACTGGCGAAACCTTCCAGAGAAATCAAAATAAGATACGTTTTACAGGCACTGGGTGGCGTGCTGTATGATAAGGATTTCTGTGGCCAGCATGCAGGTTCGGTAAACCTGTGCACAAATTCGGTTGATTGTTCCGCCCGCTCGCTCTGGCAGATGATTCAATTCACCGTTGATCAGTTACTGGATAAAATCACATTGTATGATTTATCCAACTCCAAAGAAAAAGAATCCCGTCAATTTCTTCGCCGGATATTGGAAACAGTTCCTAAAATGACTGAGTAGATCTTTTTTTACATTGCGTTATCTTTAGGAAACGATTGTAAAAAAAAGTCAATGAAAAATTCCCGGCGCACTTTTATCAAGAACTCTTCTCTGACCGCATCTGCATTTGTACTGGCCCGTGCAGGATTCAGTGCTTCCAGCTATAATAGAATCATCGGTGCCAATGATCGTGTACGCGTGGCCGTTGTCGGATTTTCTGACAGGCACAGATCCACGCACATGCCCTGCTTCATGAATCATTATAAAGAATTGAATTTCGACATCGTCGCAGTTTCAGATATATGGAGCCGGCGAAGGGAAGAAGGAATGGCTCAGTGGAAACAAAAGATGAATCATGATATTGTGGGTTGCAGGAATAATGAAGAACTATATGATAAGAAACTGGCCGATGCCGTATTTATAAGCACGGCTGATTTTCAACACGCGCTGCATGCAATCCAGGCTGTAGAGGGCGGATGTGACGCTTACGTGGAAAAACCATTCGCCGAAACCATGGAAGATAACAGGGCGGCATTGAAAGCAATAAAGGCCTCCGGTAAAATTGTTCAGATCGGATCACAAAGGAGAAGCGGAGTAAATTATATCGCAGCAAACGATTTTATCAGATCGGGGAAATTCGGGAATATCGTTATGGTTGAATTGACGTGGAATGTAAATCAGCCGGGACGGTGGCGCAGGCCCGAGCTGGTTCCGTTGTTAAAGGAAGAAGATACTGACTGGAAACGTTTCCTGATCAACCGTCCCTATGTTCCCTTTAATCCCCGGTATTATCTTGAATATAGATTATTCTGGCCTTATTCCTCCGGATTGCCGGGTCAATGGATGAGCCATCAGATTGACACCGTACACTGGTTCACCGGTCTCCAGCACCCCCGTTCAGTAACCGCCAACGGAGGAATTTACATGTGGAAGGATGGGAGAAAAAACTGGGATACGATTACAGCTGTATTTGATTATGGCCCCCAAAATGATCCGTCAACAGGCTTCCAGGTCAGTTTTCAATCGCGCATGGATAACGGTGATGATCATGCGACCGAAGTATATTATTCAAATGGCGGGGAATTAAACCTCGATACAAATAAGATAACACCGGCCGGAGGATTGACCCAGCATTTTGCGGAAGCAATGCATATGCAGGCGAACCTGCTTCCCTCAATGGATTTGTCCAGCGCCGAAAAGGTGGTTACATCCGCGAATACAGGTGGGGACAGTCTGACATCTGCCCATATACGAAATTGGATGGAATGTGTTCGCAGCCGAAAGCAGCCGAATGCTCCGGTGGAAGCAGGATATAGTCATTCCATCGCTAATATC
>DASSGT010000646.1:0-2197 GCA_035693345.1 Puia sp.
AAATGGTTCCGGGATGACCTGCATTATATCGCAACGTTTACAGAAGGCGATTCGACAGACAGGGTATACTATAAGACTAACGGTAATTTTGACTATTGTTTAAAATATTATCGGGCCGATGCCCTGGAGCCTTATCTGAAATCAGTCGTTTTCAAGAAATTCCCCGGCTGCGAAATCCTGACGGTGACCGAGATTACCGATCTGGAGACGAAGGAGCTATCCATCAAAATAAAAGACGGATCTTATATCAGAACCCTGAGCTGTTCGGACGAGGGTATCGAGATAACAGAGGATTTCAGGGACAGCAATTCCTGATCTGTCATCCTTTCTCAAATCGTTCAAGTGTTAGACATTCTCAGAGCGACACCTGAGCTTCAGGAATGATTTCCGTATATTGAACAATTCAAAAATTAATAATGATATTTCTAACACAACTCATTTACATAAATGAGGGTCAGGAAGATGTATTTCATCAATTTGAAGACATTGCGATTCCTGCTATTTTAAAATATAACGGACGACTTTTACTTCGCGTTCGGCCTGACGATCATTCCATGATAGAAAATAATATTGACAAGCCCTATGAAATCCACCTGGTTGAATTTGACTCGGAGCAGGATTTCATAAACTTTTCCGGGGATGAAGAACGTAAGAAATTTCTTCATTTAAAAGAACGGTCGGTAAAGTCAGTATGGTTGATCAAGGGAATGAAATTATAGAAACGCTGTGATATTACATCTGCCGACAGTATAATAAGAAAAGCACTTTTCCACAGGCGAGCCCATATGATATTTGAAACAGGATGATAACGGCAGGGTTTACTGGATTAATTTTTTTGCCAGACGGCAACGACGGTTTTTCCTGTATGATAATTTAAAATGAAATCAACGGGTTTCGATGCGGGTACGATAAAACGATTCCAGAAACTGATCTGTTTAGCAGTGGGGTAGTCCTGCTTCAGAAAATATTTATTCATGAGAGAGGCTAACAGGCCACAGGTATCCAGATACATGATTTTCCGAAGTTGAAGTTCCTTTGGCGCAGCGGCTTTTAGCATGCCTTTATCATATCGTCTGTAATGGCCAATGGCCCTGTCAAATTCATTATATAAAAACTGATGCGCCGGGACCAAAACTATCAGATGACCTTCGTCGGCCAGCAGAGTTCCTGCCCTGCGGAGTTCCTCCGCATCATTTTCAATATGCTCGATCACATCAATATACAGGATGGCATCAAATTTCTCGGATACCGGTAAATCATCCGTAGTTCCTTTTAAGGAGGAGCAACAGGCCGGAAGTACTCCTTCCCGGATTCTTTTTTCAAGTCTTGCATATAGAGCCGGGTCTGGTTCAAGACAAATCCATTTTTGCTCGCTTCCATCACAGAGCTCACGGGTTGTGCCGCCAATACCCGCACCCACTTCCAGTACATTTCCATGGAGGAAGGGTTTCAGGAAATGGCCATAATAATTTTTCCATACTGTAGCCTGCTCAAACAAATCCAATTCATTGCCGATATAAGGAATCTCTCCCATTTTGTTCCAGTTGAAATTATTCCAGAAATTTATTCACCAGAAAAATCGGGCGGTTTTGAGTTTCCCGGTAAATCCGAAATACATATTCGCCAAGTATCCCAATGGATACTAATTGTACGGATCCAATAAAATAAATACTGAGTATAATAGATGACCATCCCATTGGTGCGAGACCGGTTAATTTTCCAATCAAAATATAAATTACTGAAAAGAAAATCAGGATCACGCCGGTCAGCCCTGAATAGAGACATATTTTAACAGGCAGACTGGAAAAGGAAAATATAGCGTCCAAAGCCAGAGTAATAAGTTTATACGCACTCATCTTTGCTTCGCCTTGTGCGCGATCGGGCCTGGAGTAGTCGACATAGCCCTGTTTAAATCCAACAAATGATCTAAGTCCGGGTAAATACCGGTTTTTTTCATGAAGGGATAAAAAAGCATCTAATGCTTTTTTAGACATGAGCGAAAAATTACCCACCTGTTTTAAGTTCTCCAGCTTCAAGAGCCTGCTGTAAATCGAATGAAACAAGCGAATCGATAATCTTTTTGCTAATTTTTCATTCCTTTCCTTCCTTTTGCCATACACGATATCTATTCCCTCCCGGGTAGCTTTTTCATACATCTCTTTGATTAATTCCGGAGGATCCTGCAAATCGCCATCCA
>DASSGT010000647.1:0-4669 GCA_035693345.1 Puia sp.
TACTATTCTTTCCCATCCCATTAAATGAATAGCAAAACCCAATTAAATTGCTCGTCACTATAACTTCAAGTAATGAGAGATTACCAATAGCAATTTCTTTCCCACCATAACTGTAATGAGCTTTGCACTATTAAAAAACAAAGTAATCATTATGGAAAAAGTTATCAAACCAGCAGCAGAATTTAATGCCATACAAACAGTAAACAAAGTATTTATAAACGGAGTGTTTGTTACTCCGCATGGAACGCAGGAATTGGAACTGGAAAACCCGGCGACCGGTGAGATTATTACCAAAGTAATTTTAGCGGATGAAGTAGATACACAAAATGCAATAAACGCAGCCAATGAAGCATTTAAAATTTATTCAAAGGCAAGCTTGAGTACACGCCGGGATTACCTGCAACGTATTCACGATGTTATGGCGGCTAAGATGGACTATCTGCAGGAAATCATCAACACAGAATATGGTGCGCCGCAATGGTTTAGCAAATTTGCTTTGGAGGATGCATTAAGGTCATGGCTGGTTGCTAAAGAGCAGGTAGTGCCTGAGACCTTTCGTTACAATCTAAAAGAAGGTACCGAAGTAATTTTAGAACCCGTCGGTGTCGCAGCTTTAATCAGTCCGTGGAATATCGGATTATGGTTTATGTGTGTAAAAGCTTCTACTGCCATTGCAGCAGGTTGTACTGTGGTAATGAAGCCAAGCCAGTTGAGTGCCAGGCAAAATAATGTTATGGCCGAAATATTTAATGAAGCCAACCTTCCCGCCGGATTGATAAATGTTTTGAATGGAGGCGGTGAAGTGGTAGGTAATGAGCTCACCCGTAACCCCGGGATAAATAAAATTTCCTTTACTGGTTCTACCGCAGTCGGCAAACAACTTGCCAAAAATGCAGTTGACACGATGAAACGTGTAACGTTGGAATTGGGAGGGAAATCACCTTCTATCATAATGGATGATGCCGATTTAGTAAAAGCAATTCAGTTTGTATTGCAGGTAGGTTTGCAAAATAGTGGGCAGGCTTGCGTTGCCGGAACGCGGGTATTAATCCCTGAAAGCAGGGAAGGTGAAATTATTGCAGCTTTAAAAAAAGGTGTTGAAGCTATGAAACAGGGACATGCAACAGAAAAGGACTCGATGATAGGACCCGCTGTTTCAAAAAAGCAGTACGAAAGAGTTCAGTATTATATTAAGAAGGGAATTGAAGAAGGAGCAAAATTGCTGACCGGAGGATTGGGACATCCCGAGGGATTGGAGAAAGGAAATTTCGTTAAACCTACGGTTTTTGTTAAGGTAGATAACCATATGACAATTGCGCAAGAAGAAATTTTTGGGCCGGTATTGTCTGTTATCACTTATAAAGACGATGCAGACGCAATCCGCATTGCAAATGATTCTATCTACGGCCTGCACGCATACATCGCTGGCACTAATATAGAAAGAGCCAAAAAAATAGCAGGACAGCTTCAGGCCGGAAGGATTGCCATCAATGGTTTTGTGGATGAACCCAGGGCTCCATTTGGTGGCTTCAAGCAATCGGGAGTCGGAAGGGAATTTGGAAAGTATGGTTTGGAAGCATTCCTGGAATCAAAGGCAGTTTTCGAAATTCATCAATAAATATTACAAGAAACAAACTCAACGATCAAAACATCAATCAAATAAAATACAAAATAATAACAATCGTGAAAAATATTTTTATTACAGGCACATCAAGCGGTCTGGGAAAAGCAGCAGTAAAATTATTCCACAGTAATGGATGGAAAGTAATTGCCACTATGCGGGATACAAGCAAGGCAAAGGATTTTGAAGGTATGGAACGGGTAACCGTTTTACCACTTGATATTTCAAACAACGAACAAATTAACACAACAGTTAATTCGGCAATTGCTTTGGGAAATATTGACGTAGTTTTAAATAATGCAGCATATGGAGCGATTGGTGCTTTGGAAAGTTTAACAGAAGAAGAAATCCTTAAAATTGTTGACACCAACCTTTTAGGTGCAATCCGAATTACTAAAGCATTCGTTCCACATTACAGGCAGAAAAAAAGTGGTTTGTTTATCAATATCACTTCAATGGCGGGCTTTCTCACTTTCCCTTTTGATAGTTTGTACCATGCAGTAAAATTTGGATTAGAAGGCTGGAGCGAAGGAATGAGTTACGAATTGGAACAATTTGGAATAAGGATAAAAACAGTAGCACCAGGTTTTATTAAGACAGCGTTTGGTTCCAACATGGTTGTTACAGCCAGCGAACCATACCAACCATTAATGGATGTTTATTTAAAAGCTGTATCCAACCCTGATATGATGAAGGACGGCTCAACACCAGAAGCGATCGCAGATGTAGTATATGAAGCGGCAACCGATGGAAAAGACCAGGTACATTATATAGCTGGCAATGATGCACAAGCATTATATGAACGCCGTTTAAAGATTGGGGCTGAAGCTTACAGGAAAGAAATTTCCAATCAATTTTTGACCCAGACTAACAATATGTAAAGAATGAATAAAGCAGTGCAAAATGAAATAATTTAGCGTAGCTGACCGATATCTTATATTGTGACGATCGGTTTGCCCTCGTTGCTGCATATATTAAAATTTGAGGTTGCAACTTATTGTTTTAAGCAAAAAACAGGAAGCTTTTTATACTTAGAATTCTTGAAATATTGAGTGTTGATATTCATAACGAATGATAGCCTTACTTGAATGATAGTTAAAAAATTGCCAAACAACTACATGGAAACCCTTAGAACAGAATTTAGTAACAGATTCGTGGCGAATAAAAGGACTACTAAAAGCGAAGAAAAGCCCTCCTACGGCACCACCTACGCCAAGGCTTCGGTGATCGAAGAAGGCTACGGAGGGCGATGCAGATAATTACTTCCCGATACAAAACTTTCCAAAGATCCAGGAGAGTTGTTCTTCATTGGTAATTTCTCCGGTGATCTCGCCAAGATAATGCAGCGCACGACGAATATCCAGTGAGAGTAAATCACCAGGCAAATGATTGTCAAGGCCACTGCGAATTTCTTTTAAAGAACTGGCGACTTGTTTCAATGCATCAAAGTGGCGGGCATTCGTGACAACAGTACCCTCTCTCATTTTTTTACCCTGCAGCACCCGGTCAACCAATGCACGTTTTAATTTATCTATACCTGCAGATGTTTTTGCTGATATGAATATTAAATCAGGGTCAGGAAAAAGAGCGTGTAAAGAAGAGTTTCTTCGCCGTGTGGCGTCGTACATAAATTCAATTTCTGTATTTACGAACCCTGATTTTTCGGCGGATGCATGCAGATGTAAAACATTCTCCGAAAACAGATCGGTTTTATTCAACACACGGATCCGGTTTTTTTTATCCGACAGGGAGTTTCCATTTACTCCTGGCGAATTTTCTGATTGCAAGGGATCGGTCGCATCCAGGATTTCCAATACGATATCAGCCTGCGCGATTTTCTCGTGTGTTCTCTCTATTCCGAGCTGTTCAATCTGATCAATCGTGTGTGCACGTATACCCGCCGTATCAATCAATCGGAATTCGATTCCTTCTATGACGATTACTTCCTCAATGGTATCTCGTGTGGTGCCCGCGATCTCGCTCACGATGGCACGCTGTTCATTCAATAAGCTGTTCAACAGGGTGGATTTGCCTGCATTGGGTTTTCCAACAATGGCCACCTGCACACCATTGCGAATCACGTTTCCATATTTAAAAGATTCAATCAGCTCATCAGTTACACGCTGCGCCTCTTCAATCAGCGTATAAAATTTTTTCCTGTCGGCAAATTCAACGTCTTCCTGGGAGAAGTCGAGTTCGAGTTCGATCAGCGCAGAAAATCCGAGCAACTGATCCCGAAGTGATTTCAGGTCATTTGCAAATCCGCCACGCATGGTATGTAATGCAGATAGTCTGGCTGCTTCCGAATGGCTCGCGATCAGATCGGCCACGGCTTCTGCCTGTGTAAGGTCCATCTTGCCTTTCAGAAATGCCCGCTGGGTAAATTCCCCTGCTCTGGCGAGGCGTGCACCCAGGTGAACACAGGCAGAAATGATTTTTTCTTCAATATGGGTTGAACCGTGACAACTGATTTCCACCACATCTTCGCCTGTGTATGATTTTGGCGCACGATAAACAGAAACCACTACTTCATCGATGATTTCATCGCCTGTTTTTAATAATCCGACGTGCAGGGTGTGGGAAGGCTGAACGGATAAATCCCTGGAATGAAATAAGTCATTCACAATGTCTATAGCCGTTGGCCCGCTGAGACGGATTACGCCGATCGCTCCAATACCGGGCGCGGTAGCGAGTGCTACGATGGTATCGTCCCAGCCGGTTAATTTTCCAAGCATTTGGCAAAGATAATTGAATCGTTTATCGTGGATCGTTTATCGTGAATCGATGGACGACAACGATAAACGAAAAACCCGGGAACCAGTCCCGGGTTTAATTTAAAAGTGTAATTATTTAGTTCAGTACTTCCAGTCTTCCAGTCTTCCAGACTTGTGTGAGAGTTATTGTGATTCAAGTCTGAAGTTAATCGGCTGACTCTTATACGATTTCACTTTACGACCGTTTTGAACAGCGGGTGTCCAGTTACCCGATTTACGGATAACACGCATCGCTTCTTCGCGGAGTTCATTGGGACCGCTGATGGCTTCCACT
>DASSGT010000648.1:0-2206 GCA_035693345.1 Puia sp.
TTGGAGAAGCTGAAATAGCCCAGTTTAAAAAGCATATGCTAGTTGACGATATTGTACAGATCGAAGAAACTGATCATCATGCACTATTGAGTAAGGTTCGGTTTTTGAACAAGGTGAAATCAAAGGCCATTGAAATGAATGCCAGTCTGAAAGAAGACGAGGCCATGGTTGTTTCTGCCATCAGTCTGCACAGTATTTTAAAACGCAGCTTTGATATACTGGTATCACTGACGGCTTTGTTTCTTCTGAGCCCGCTGTTTATTCTGATTGCACTGGCTATCAGAATTGAATCAAAAGGACCGACTTTCTATATTTCAAAAAGAGCGGGCCGCGGATACAGAATATTTGACTTCTTTAAATTCAGAACCATGTTCACCGGCGCAGAAAGCCGGGTGCAGGAGCTTTCGCATCTGAATCAATATACTGAAGATGAAAAAAAGGAACCGACTTTCTTCAAATTCAATAACGACCCCCGCGTCACCAAAGTAGGCGAGTTCCTGAGAAATACGAGTCTGGATGAATTACCCCAGCTGCTGAATGTTCTGATGGGTGATATGTCACTGGTTGGTAACCGGCCCCTGCCGCTGTATGAAGCGGCAACGCTTACCACAGACCAATGTGCGCAGCGTTTCCTCGCACCGGCCGGCATGACCGGATTATGGCAGATTAAAAAAAGAGGCCGCGAAGACATGTCGGTGGAAGAAAGAATCAGTCTGGATATTGACTATGCCAACAAATATAATTTCATGTACGATCTCTGGATCATGGCCAATACACCTTCTGCGATTATACAAAAATCAAGTGCCTAAGATTTACACATCGGCATTCGGTATTATCTTCCCGGAATGAATATTCCCGAAGCAGGTTATCAGCCTCTTGTTTCCATCATCACCCTGAATTATAATCAGGCAGCCGTTACGGCGGAGTTTTTGGAATCGAGCAAAAAACTGCTTTATCCCTTTTTCGAAATTCTGATTTGTGATATGGCTTCCAGCGAGGATCCGGCGAATATTTTCAAAGGCGCCGATTATCCAAATGCGAGGCTTTTGCAGTGCACAAAAAACCTGGGGTTTGCAGGCGGAAATAATTGGGGTATAAGACAGGCACGGGGCGAATTTATTTTTATCGTAAATAACGATACCGATCTCACGCCGGATATCATTCATCGCCTGATGGAACCATTCCTCCAAAATCCTGCCATCGGGATTGTTTGTCCCAAAATAAAATATTTCGACGACCCCCGCATCATTCAATATGCAGGCTTCCGGCCCATGAATCCTCTTACTGGCAGAACATCCTCGATCGGGGATCATGAAACGGACAGCGGACAATATAATGTATCGGGAGTAACCAATGGTGCACACGGATGTGCCATGATGGTAAAAAAAGAAGTGATTGAAAAAACGGGTCTGTTTCCTGAGAATTTTTTTCTTTATTACGAAGAATGGGACTGGTCGGCGCGCGTACAAAAAGCCGGATATCTGATCTGGTACCAGTCAGAAGCCACCATACTGCATAAAGAATCCATGACTGTGGGTAAGGAGAACCCGATGAAAACATATTATCTCACGAGAAACCGCATATTGTATATGCGCAGGAACAGCTCGCCGGTTAATTTTTTTGTATTCGCTCTTTTTTTTATTCTATTTACGATTCCTAAAACCATTATCGTCTGTCTCTTCAGCGGGGATTTCACAAAACTAAAATGGTTCCTGAAAGGAGTCGGATATAATTTTTCGCATTCCAGCAAATCAGCCGTTTAAGCGTAAGGCATAAGGCGTAGCGCAGCAGTGTGGCAAATGTGAAAGATTAATAATGTTTGAATTCAAAATTGAATTTGGAAATGACAATTGCTTAATGTGACTCACAGCAGTTTTAGGCTTTAGGCTTTGAGCTTTGGGCTTCATCTGATACAAACGTTTTGGGCGTATGTAAAAACTCTCTCCGTTTTTTTTTCATCTGCAGAACCGCACGCATCATCGCATACATCAGCAGGGGCAACCGGCTCATCGCCCATAAAGTTCTGGCACTATAAAATATACGCGGAATGGAAATCAGCAGTGTCAGTACATAAAGCCCCATCATGGGCAACCATATAGTAAGTGACGGCCTGATCAACGGGATCTGAAAATAATGCTGAACAAGAAGTATGACGATGATAATGGAAAAAACCACCAGGGTCAGGACACGGGGAAGTAATAAATTC
>DASSGT010000649.1:0-3675 GCA_035693345.1 Puia sp.
TAATCTGTATACGCAACGTATGCAGCATATACTTCTGCTTCATGTGCATAGAGTTTTTTCTGATCTGCGGTCAATGATTCCCATAAGGGAAGTATATCGGAGGGCCAGGCAGTAAGCTGCGTTCCTTCTGGTATCACACCAAGTTTTTTCTGATTGGCGAAGATTTGCTCGCGCATCGCATTCCACCCCATGTCGAACTTGCCTTTAAATTTTTCAATCCATTCCTGCGGAGGCTGATGAGGCGAATGAGTTCCGCCAGGAACGAAATAAAGAAAGAAAGGTTTATCGGGAGCCGCTGCATTCAACGTTTGTAAATGATTAATCGCATTATCCGCCAGGTCACCGCCCAGATTATAATCTTTTTTATCTTTCCATGGAAATACCTGTGAAGTATTCTGGAATAAATAAGGAGTCCACTGATCAGTTTCACCACCCATAAATCCGTAGAAGTATTCAAACCCCATCCCAACAGGCCATTGGTTGAATGGACCCGCATCACTTAATTCATAGGAAGGCGTATTATGATTTTTGCCAAACCAGGATGTGGCATATCCATTATCTTTTAAAATTTCACCAATTGTCGCATTCTCGGGTCCGATCAGCGAATTGTATCCGGGATAACCAGTCGACATTTCACTGATTACACCAAATCCCACAGAATGATGATTTCGTCCTGTGATCAATGCTGCACGTGTGGGGGAACAAAGCGCCGTGGAATGAAATTGGGTATATCTTAAACCCGATTTTGCAAGCGCATCCATAGCAGGTGTGGGTACTACACCGCCAAATGTTCCGGATACTCCATATCCCTGATCATCAGTCATGATCAGCAGAATGTTGGGCGCGCCCTTTGGCGGTACAATCGTTGCCGGCCAGGATGGTTTAGATTCGGGTGCGGTCATGTTGATGACACCGCCAAACGGTTGACTGGGTGCAGGTAAGTATTTTCCGTCAATGGTTGTAGTTGAACCGGGCGAACCTGGTGTGCCGGTTGTCTGTTGCGCGGCCGTGTGATTACTGAAAACAGTCATCAGCAAGCCCCCTATCAGGAAGGCCCCTAATTTCATTGAATTTGGTTTTGACATGTTGTTGATTTGTATTGATTAGTGCGAAAAGAGAAAAAATCATGAAAGGCTGATAAAAATTTCTGGTTCGTATCTGAAAATATTCCCCTGAACGTTTTTGCCGATATTGCCCAGAGCATGAAAAGCGCCATTCAAAAGCTGAAATTCCGGAGAGTCAATAAAATTTTGCAGTGTCTGGGCGCTGGACCACATTGAAAAAAAATAATATACTCCTCCGCGCTCACAGTCTTCCGAAAGGCTTTTCGAAATACAATCTTTTGACAGGGAGCTAAAACCTATCCTGAATGTATGTTCGAACTCAATTTTTTTATTGATGGGAATTTGCCCTGAAATAATTAAGAACGGCAGAGATTTCTTTTCAATAATGGTCGCCATAAGATCGCTTTACAGAAATGAATTGAGAGCGTGATCAATGGAAACGGATTTCAAAAAGGCGGAGAAATCAGCAGGGAGAGACTAAATTGGATAAGCAGGAGGTTTTGATCTTTCCAATACCATGCCCAATAAAATAATGAAGTTTCAAAACCAGCTGTAATGAGTTGATTTATAGCTGGAAGAAAAAAATATACTTCGTTGATTTTTACAACAGACCAAACACGTATCAGAGCGAATAAAAACGATTTTCGTTAAATAAAACGAAAATCGATAATGAAATGAAGTAAAAATGAACGTCTCACGGAATCAGTACTCTGCATCCCGGCTGATTTTTAATTTCCGCATTTTCGACCGGAGGGTATTTGGATTCATGGTAAGCTTTTCGGCCGCGCCACGTTCACCACTTACGCGCCAATGACAGTCCTCCAGGACTTTAATAATATGTTCTTTTTCCAGTTGTTCAAGAGATTTGGGCAGGGTTCCGTTCTTTTTATCCTTCAAACCGGCATAAAACCAGTCAAGTTTTAAAACGCCATTATTTTCGCTGGATATTACCGATCTCTCAATCACATTTTTTAATTCCCTGATATTACCGGGCCAATTGTAATCTGAAAGGCTATTCAGGTCTGCCTTGCTAATGGATCTGAATGTTTTCCCATGTTTCCGGGCCTTCCTGTCAATATAATATTGAATTAACATGGGTATGTCCTCCTTTCTGGCTTTCAATGGAGGAATAGTAATCGGATAGACATTTAAACGATAATACAGATCATCCCGGAATCTGCCTTCGTCTACCTCCAATTTCAGGTCACGGTTGGTTGCCGCTATAACCCTCACATCGATCTTAATGGTTTGCTGGCCTCCTATTCTTTCGAATTCGCCATTTTGTAATACACGCAGAAGTTTTGGCTGCAGATGAAGAGGCAATTCGCCGATTTCATCCAGAAAAATTGTGCCGCCATGGGCTATTTCAAATCTTCCTTTTCTCGACTGCCCGGCACCTGTAAATGCACCTTTTTCATGCCCGAATAACTCATCTTCTATCAGTTCGGAAGGTAATGCACCGCAATTCACTTTTACAAACGGCTGGCTGCTGCGTGAACTGTTTCGTTGTATCAGATCGGCAAATAATTCCTTGCCTACACCGGTTTCGCCTTCCAACAGAACACTTGCCTGTGAGGGTGCTACTTTTCCCGCCTTTTGGATAGCATATACAATGGCTTCACTTTTTCCGATAATCTCCTGCTGCATCCATTCAGGAATCGGTTCCCCCTTTAACATCAGGTTTTCTTTTTCCAATTCTGCCTTCAGATCGGAAATTTTCTCAAATGCCAGTTCCTGATCTGAAATATCGATACCAAAACTCATCACGCCCGTCAGTTCACCTCCCTCATCATGAATCGGTTCATTGTGCCAGCTGATCGTTTTTTCGATCCCTGTTTTTGTTATGACCATATTCTTAAAATAAGAAGAGTTTGTTGCAGAATTACCCGCGTTCCTGAACAGGTCTCTTATTACCGTTGTTCCCGGACCGGGCATGAAATAATCAAACCAGTTCTTATCGAGCATTTCTGAGCTGCTTTCATATTCCATCAACTTCGTACCAAACGGGTTGATATATTTCAACCGGCCGTTTTTATCTGTCAGTACGATGATCAGATTCATATTATTCAATAAGGATTGCCACTGCTTGTTTTTAAGTCCCAGCAGTCTGGCCAGTTGAAATTTTTCGATCGAATCCGCCCGCATGCGAATACCCATAATGATGATAAAGGACAGTGGAAACAGATTGAGGGGGAAAAAAACGGTAAAATGGAGCAATCTGGAAAAAAATGTGTAAGCTGATTGATAGATCGTAGCCGAAATAAACAGCAGAAAAAAAACCGAAAGAGCCGTCAGGAACCATTTGGCTCTTTTTTTATTGCCATATTTAAATAAATGTTTTCCAGCCAGATATCCATGAGTTACCATAAGTAGTATGGATGCCAGTATCAGTTTTACCCGAAACTGGGTTTGGTTTTCATTGGTCGACAGAACCATCTGTATATAAATCAGGATTGCAAGAACCGTTATGATAATAGGAATCGCCTTCTTACGATAACCTGTGTACATCATCGCGAACCAGGGGAATATTCCGAAAAAAGAAAAATTAAAAATCCTTTTAAGGATCAGACTGAGTGGATAGGGTGCTTTGTCCGCCAAAATAAAACCCGCA
>DASSGT010000650.1:0-2055 GCA_035693345.1 Puia sp.
ATGATAACGCGAAGCTTTATTTGTAAGAAAACTTACGATGGTATCTATGCGCGTCAGGGCCTGTGCCCTGGTAATAAAATTTCTTTGCACTGCGACCAGCATGCTCATCACACCGAATCCGCTCCCACCTGTAGTTACCAGATCACCTGAAGAAGTGCGCTCCCTGGCCATGCCGGAAACAGGATGACCAAAATCCCAGAAATATTTAAATGTTTGTTGTTGCACCAGGGTGAGCAGGGCACTATCTGAGATTTGCGGAAATTTATCTGTGGAATCAATGCCTGTAGTGAGTTGAATGCTCCCGGGATTTGAAAGAGTGCCACCGGTTGAGGATTTTAAATTTTGGGAAACAACGAGGGTATATTTTACAAATCCATTCAGATGACTTGTGGGAGTAATATTTACGACGCTGTCCTGATTTTGCAATTGTGCTGTAACCGGAACATTTGTTCCCCCGGAGGATAAAGTAAATTGAGAACCTATTCCGGAAGATTCAACCGGTGATGTGAATTTAAAACTGATGAGTGGTGTGGTGCTGACTGTATTATAAATTGAAGTGCCATTATTTACGCCATCCACTGTAAAGTGCATCGAAAAAGATGCAGGCGGCGGAGGTGTATTGTTGCTTTTTTTGCAGGCCACCATTGAGGCCGATGCTATAATCAGTATACAAATTGTCTTCATAAATCCTCAGTTCATTTTATAAAAAAGCAGGCTGTCGTTATTCCTTGCTACTACCAAAATTTTTTTACCGTTTGCTGTATTCAACCATTTCATATCCCTGACTTCTCCTTTTGTCTCCGGAAGAACGAGCGACTGATTAAACTCTGCTTTTTCAGTATTGTATGAAAACTTTGTGGGATACAATGCATCGTACTTTCCCTCGAAAGGGAGCACACCATAAAAATTACCTGCTGCCAGATAATCCGCAGACTGACCATCAGGCAGCGGGACAAATGAAAATACGGGTGCGAGCTGAATATCTTCCGGCAGATCCACTCTCTTAAAATTCCCTTTACCGTCATTCAGGAAACAGGAAGAACCCAGAACCTCTGCTTTCAATTCTGTGTATCCTTTGAACAAATCGTAAAATACATATTGTACCGTTTTACCTGCCACTTCATCATATCTTTCGTAAGCTTTCTTCAATACCGGCAATGCACGCTCCAGTTCATCCTTCGCCAGGAATGTGAATTCCTGTCCATCAACAGTGTAACACATGATTTGTTCTGTGGTACCATTATTGTCGAAGTCCTTTATGTATAATTTTAACGGGCCATTTTTCCCGGACCAGAGTTTTGAATTATGTCCCCAGTTGCCTGCAAGAATATCGGGGAAACCATCACCGTTGATATCCGCAGTGTCCAGAGTCTGCCACAACCCCGTAGAGTGGGGAACGTCCGTTTCCGTAAATTTTCCATGGTCATTCATAAATATCTTTACAGACATCCATTCGCCGGTGACGATCAGATCTGGCCAGCCGTCCTTGTTTAGATCTGCAAATCGCGCGGACGTAACAGTTCCGATATTCGAGAGCTGAATGGTAGTATAGGTTGCTATATTGAATTTTCCTTTGCCGTCATTGAGTAACAGATAGGAAGTCACCGGCATACCAAATTCATTTGCCATGGTATTGGCCAGTGTGCCTATAAAAATATCCTGATCGCCGTCATGGTCAATATCCGCGACCGCAACACAGGATTTATTATATAATTTTTGCACGTAAAAATCATTCTTCGCTGTGAAATGGCCTTTGCCGTCATTAATAAAAAGCCTGTCTTCCAATAGTATTGGTGAATTCACCTGAGGTTCGTTGCCTCCGCTGATCACCAGTAAATCAGGATATCCATCTCCATTAGCGTCGAAGAAAACGGCATCCACGTCTTCCCAAAGAGCATATTTTGCGAAGAGGGCAGTATCTGTTTCCCTGAAGGACCCGTCTTGCTGTTGTACCATCAAAACACCAGGCTGCCCTTTCGCACCACATGCATAAAAGTCGTCCAACCCGTCTTTGTTTATATCCCCCACTGCAATTTTCGGACCTCTTGTGCTTTC